>JAFEDP010000009.1 GCA_018241545.1 Pseudomonadota bacterium | reverse complement strand
CCGCACCCGGCGCACAGCGCCGCCGCGAGGATTGCGCCCCAGGCGCCGGCGCGGCGCCACGGCCGCGCGTCGGCAGGCGCCGCGCCGCGCACGCTGCCGCTCACGGACCGGGGGCCGCGCCTGGCCACTTGTAGACGATGCCGCCGCGCATCACGAACACGACGCGGCGCACCGCCGTCAGGTCTCGAAGCGGGTTGCCGTCAAGTGCGATCACGTCGGCCTCGAAGCCCGGCGCCAGCTGCCCGATCCGGTCGCCCATGCCGATCGCCTCGGCCGCGAGCGCATTGGCCGATACGAGCGCGGCCATCGGCGACTGGCCACAATGCTCGACCCGCCCGATGAACTCCTCGGCGTTGCGGCCATGGGCGCCGGCGGTGGCGTCCGTGGAAAAGACCACCTTGGCGCCCGGGGTGTGCACCGCGATCCGGCAGACCGCGAAGTCCTCGGACAGGTCGCGCGCCATGGTCGCCATTCCCTCCTCGGTGTAGTTGCCGACGCCGAGGTAGCGGGCCTTGTTCGCCAGGTAGTTCTGGACGACGAGGCCGACCTGCGGGCTGAGGTAGGCGCCGGCGGCGACCGCGACCGCGATGTCCTCGGGCGTGGCGTAGGTCGCGTGCTCGATCTCGCGACAGCCGGCGCGGGCGGCGGCCGATACCTGCGAGCGATAGGCGTGAACCATCGAGCGCAGGCCAACCGCCGCCGCCTCGTCGCACAGCACCTTCAGCTGCGCCTCGGTCAGCGTTGGCAGCGCGCCGACGCGCTGGCTGGAGGACGCGAAGATCTTGATCAGGTCCGCGCCCTCCGCCTTGCGCGCGCGTACCACGGCGCGCAGGTCCTCGAGGCTGGTGGCTGGCGTGCCCTCGATCCAGGCGAGCGACGTCAGCACGCGCGGGCCGGGAAATCCATGGTCGCGGATCGCGTCGCGCAGCGGCCGCTCGCTCGGGTCGCCGACGGACTGCACGGTCGTGAAGCCACCCTGCAGGGTCGCCCATGCCGCCGCGGCGATCCCGAGGGCGGCCTCGGCGGCCGGCTCGGACTCGGTGGCGATCCGGCCGGTACGGTCGAAGTGGGATGCGAGATGCACGTGCGTGTCGATCCAGCCTGGCAGCACGGTGTAGCGCCGCAGGTCGATCACCGCACCCGACGTCGGCGCGTGCAGCGAGGTGATGCGACCGCCGGCGATGCCGAGACGGAGGTCGCGCAGCTCGCCGCCGCGGCCGTCCAGCGCATGGCGCGCGAGGATGACGACCGGGCCCGCGGGCGCCGGGGGCGGCGGGACCGGCTGCACGTCGGCGGCCCAGGTCGTCGCGGCCACGAGCGTCGAGACGAACCCGATGAGTCGATGGATCGGCATGAAGTCCCCCGCGCGTGCTCGACCCGGCGCTGCCCGCCTCGGGTCGGAGCGGGGAGGATTGTCCATCCGCCGCCGCCCTGCAAGCCGCGGCGGCCAGATCGCGTGCGACGACCGTCGCTCGTGGCGCGCCCGCGGCGGAGCCAGCGCCGGGCCGGGGTCGCGTCGAGTGTGCGGCTGCCTCTGGCGCACGGGCGCGGCCTTCGCGACACTCCTGCCATGGCCAATTCCCCTGCCTGCACCGGCCCGAGCGGTGGACCCGCGCGTCCGGGTTCGCGGCCGGCCGTCGCGCTCCACTTGCCGGGTTCGGGCCGGTGACGGCGCGGCCGCTGCTGACGGCGGCGACGCATGCCGCGATCGCGGCGGTGCGTCGTCGCGGGGGCGGGACCATTGAGTGCTCGCTCGACCTCGGCCGGTCCGTCGCCGAGGTACGCGTCGAGGCCGATGGCTGGACGGCGGGCGGCGAGCGCTATCCGTTCCCGGAGCGGTGCAAGGAACGCACCGTGTACTACTGGAACGGCCGGAGCTTCGAGGCGGCGGCCGTCTACTCGACGGCGCTGACGAAGCTCGTCCCCACCGAGTGGGGCGCCCCCACCTTCGAGATCGACGGCATCAAGATGCTGCCGACCGCGCGAATCTCGCCGTACGAGGACGCGCGCCGCAAGGTCGAGCTCGTCAGTCCGCAGGGCAAGCGCGTGCTCGATACCTGCGGCGGACTCGGGTACTTCGGCGCCTGGTGCGTGGCGCTCGGAGCCCGGCAGGTGGAGTCGTACGAGAAGAGCGCCGACGTCCGCTGGCTGCGCGGGCTGAACCCGTGGTCGCCCGCCGATGGCGGGCCGCTGACGCTCGTGGCCGGCGACATCACCGTGCAGATCGGCAGCCTTCCGGACGCGTCCTTCGACGCCGTCCTCCACGACCCGCCGCGCTTCGGGATCGCGGGCGAACTCTACTCGCGGCATTTCTACGGCGAGCTGGCCCGGGTGCTGCGCCCGGGCGGCCTGCTGTACCACTACACCGGCGTCCCCAATCGACTGACGAGCGGACGCGACGTGCCCCGGGAGGTGGCGGAGCGCCTGCGGCAGGCGGGCTTTCGCACCCGCGAAGCCGTTGACGGAGTCGCAGCGCAACGCGCCGCCCGCTAGGCAGCGGCCGCGGGCGGCGGACCCCTGTCCGGGGCGATGGCAGGGGCCGGGTTCTACCGTTGCGGGACCGCCGACGGTGGCTTTCAATACGGGTCCCGCTCCGCGCCTGCCTGGACCATCCCCCTTGGACACACCCTCGCTGCCCCGCCACGCCCGCGTCGTCGTCGTTGGCGGCGGCGTGATCGGTACCTCGGTTGCCTACCACCTCGCGTTGCTCGGATGGCGCGACATCGTGCTGCTCGAGCGGCACCAGCTCACCTCCGGCACGACCTGGCACGCGGCCGGCCTCATGGTGACCTTCGGCTCGACCTCGGAAACCTCGACGGAGATGCGCAAGTACACGCGCGACCTGTACCAGCGACTCGAGGCGGAGACCGGGCAGGCGACGGGCTTCGCGCCGATCGGCTTCATCGAAGTGGCCGCGGACCGGGACCGGCTGGAGGAGTACCGGCGGGTATCGGCGTTCAATCGCTACTGCGGCGTGGACGTCCACGAGCTCTCGCCGCGCGAGGTCGGCGAGCGGTTCCCGCTGGCGCGGGTCGACGACATCCAGGCCGGCTTCTATGTGAAGGAGGACGGCCGCGTCAATCCGGTCGATGTGACGATGGCACTCGCCAAGGGCGCGCGTCAGCGGGGCGTGGCGATCTTCGAGGGCGTGCCGGCGCTCGGCGTCACCCAGGCACGCGGGCGCGTGACCGGCGTGCGCACTGCATTCGGCGACATCGAGTCGGAGTACGTCGTCAACTGCGCCGGCATGTGGGCGCGCCAGTTCGGCGCGCTCGCCGGCGTCAACGTGCCGAACCAGGCGGCCGAGCATTACTACCTGATCACCGAGGCGATCCGCGACCTGCCGCCGAACCTGCCCGTGCTCGAGGACCCGGGTGCGTACGGCTACTACCGCGAGGAGGGCGGGGGCCTCATGGTCGGCCTGTTCGAGCCCGTCTGTGCCCCGTGGCGAGTCGAGGGGATCCCGGCCGATTTCTCCTTCGGCGAGCTGCCGCCCGACTGGGATCGCATGACACCGTTCCTCGAGCGTGCGATGGCGCGCGTCCCGGTCACCACGCAGGTCGGCATCAAGAAATTCTTCTGCGGACCGGAGAGCTTCACGCCGGACCTGCGGCCGATCGTCGGCGAGGCGCCGGAGCTGCGCAACTACTTCGTCGCGGCCGGCCTCAACTCGATCGGGATCCTGACCGGCGGCGGCCTCGGCCGGGTCGTGGCCCATTGGATCACGACCGGCTCACCGGACGTCGACGTCACCGGCTTCAACATTGACCGCCTGCACGCGTACCAGGCCAATCCCGACTATCGCCGCCAGCGCACGGTCGAATCGCTGGGCCTCGTCTACAAGTGCCACTACCCGACGATGTCGCTCGAGACCGCGCGCGGCGCGCGGCGCGCGCCGTTCCACGACCGGCTGGCCGCGGCCGGCGGCTACTTCCGCGAGGTCAGCGGCTGGGAGAGTCCCGACTGGTACGGGCCGGCGGGTACGACGCCCGATCCGGGCCCGCTGTCCTGGGGACGGCAGCGATGGTTCCCGCAGTGGCAGGCCGAGCATCGTGCCGCGCGCGAGAACGTCGTGGCCATGGACATGTCGTTCATGGGCAAGTTCCTGGTGCAGGGGCGCGACGCCGGCCGGATCCTCAACTGGATCTCGGCCAATGACGTCGATGGCGATCCGGGCGTCATCACGTACACGCAGTGGCTGAACGCGAGCGGCAAGCTTGAGGCCGACCTGACCGTCACCAAGCTCGACGACGATCGCTTCCTCGTGGTCGTCACCGACACCATGGTTCGGCACGCGGAGACCTGGCTGCGACGCCACATCCCGCCGGACGCGCACGCCTTCGTCACCGACGTCACCTCGGCGTACGGTCAGCTCAACGTCCAGGGGCCGCGCTCGCGCGAGCTGCTGCAGTCGCTCACCAGCGCGGACCTGTCGGGCAGCGCATTCCCGTTCCGCGCCGCTCGCGAGATCGACATTGGCTTCGCGCGAGTGCTGTGCGTGCGCATCACCTATGTCGGCGAGCTCGGGTACGAACTGTACATACCCGCCGAGCAGGGCGTGCACGTCTACGATCGCGTCGCCGAGGCGGGCCGGCCGCTCGGTCTCGTGCATGCCGGCCTCAAGGCGCTCGGCAGCCTGCGCCTGGAGAAGGGCTACCGCGACTACGGCCACGACATCGACAATACCGACGACCCGCTCGAGACCGGGCTCGGGTTTGCGCTCGACATGCGCAAGCCCGGCGGATTCCTCGGCAAGGACGCGGTGCTGGCGCGCCAGGCGCGCGGACCGCTGACGCGGCGTCTCGTGCAGGTCCTGGTCAAGGATCCGGAGCCGCTGATGTACCACGCGGAGGTAGTGCGACGCGACGGGCGGGCGGTCGGCTACGTACGCGCCGCGTCATATGGCCACACGCTCGGCGGCGCCGTCGGTCTCGCGATGATCGAGCCGGGCGTGCCGGTCGATGCGGCCTATCTGGCCGCGGGTCGCTGGGAGGTGGAGATCGCGGGCCGTCTGTACCCGGCGGCGGTCTCGCTACGCCCGCTCTATGACCCGGACATGCGCCGCGTACGATCCTGAGCGCTGCCGCCGCCTGCTAGCGCGGCCGCGGCGCGGGTAGCGGCCCGAGCGCCTGCTCGAGGCTGAGGCCCAGCGCCAGCAGCGCACGGTCGCTGCCCGCGGGGGCGTCGAACTCCAGCGAAACGGGCAACCCCGACGCCGTCAGGCCGGCAGGCAGCACCAGCCCCGGGATTCCCGCCGTGCTGCCGGGGGCGATATTGCGCGCGATCGCAACGTCGAACGGCACGGGCTTGCCGCCGACGTCGACGGTGATCTCCTCGCCGATGCGCGGCGCGGCCACCATCGTCGCCGGCAGCAGCATGGCGGCGGCGCCGGTGCGAGCGAAGTAGTCGCGGTAAGCCTGGCGCAGTCGCGGCAGGTGCACGCCGACGGCCGCCCGGTACACGTCGTCGGAGACGTACCCGGCGCCGCCCGGCAGCACATAGCGCGCGAAGGTTTCGCGAATGTCGGTGCTGGCGCGGCGCACGACCTCGTCGAAGTCCGCGGGCGCGCCATAGGTCGCCAGGTATCGCGGCAGCTCGACGCGCACGTCGTGGTTCTGCACCTGGTCGGTGATCAGGTCGATCAATGCCTCGAGGTCGGGCAGTTCCGCAGTCACGAGCTCCGCACCTGCGGCCCGCAGACGCTCCATCGCCGCATCGCAGACGCGCTCGACCTCGGGATCGAGTCCCGTGAAGAAATAGCCGCGCGCCAGTGCGAGGCGCACGCCCTTGAGCGGCTGCGGCGCCACCGGCCGCGCATCGCCTGCCCCGACCTGGTCGAAGAGGATCAGGTCGCCGACGGCGCGCGCGTGCGGACCGACCTGATCGAACAGCGGGCTGATCGGCGCGGCTCCCTGGGTCGGGTAGCGCCCGGTCGTCGGACGGAAGCCGGCGATGCCGCACAAGGCCGCCGGCACGCGGATCGAACCCTCCGTGTCCTCGGCCACCCCGAGCGGTGCCATGCGCGCCGCGACGGCCGCGGCCGTCCCGCCGCTGCTGCCGCCCGGGATTCGCGCTGGGTCGTACGGGTTGTGGACTGCGCCGTAGGCGAGGTTGTTGCTGGTCCAGCCGTACGACAGCTCGTGGAGGTTCGTCTTGCCGAGCACCAGCGCGCCGGCCTCGCGCAGCGCGGTGACGATCGGCGCGTCGTCCCGCGGCCGGAAGTCGCGCAATGCCGGGGTGCCGGCAGTGGTCGGGTAGTCGCGCGTGTTGACGCTGTCCTTGACGGGGATCGGCAGCCCGTGCAGTGGGCCCAGCGGCCGGCCCTGGGCCCGGCGAGCGTCCGCTGCGCGCGCGGCCTCCAGCACCCGCTCCGGCTCCAGAGTAATGAAGGCATTGAGCGCACGCTGCGCGTCGCAGCGTGCGAGCAGTGCCTGCGCAAAGCGCTCGGCGCTGAGTTCGCCGCGGGTCATCTGCCGGACGGCGTCCACGGCGGACAACTCGGTGAGCGCGGCGTTGCGGTTGGGCATGGGCGTGGCGGCCGTCGTTCTTGGGGTGGGCTCGGCGGGTGCGGCGTCGTCGGGTGCCAGCGTCATCGCCACGAGGCCCGTGAGGACGCTGCGGCGGCTGATGCCGCCGGGAGTCGGCGCGGCCAGGCTGGCGGCGGCTGGCTCGGTCGCGGTTGGCGAGGCAATCGGGTGGCGGCGCACGCGGGGCCCTGTTGGCGCGAGACGGGTGCAGTATGCGTCCGCGCGGCGCGCCGGCCAAGCTCGGCCAGCGGGATCAGATGCGGCTGCCGCCGCAGACCGGGATGACCTCGCCCGTGATGTAGGCCCCACCGGCGCACAGGAAGGCGATCACCTGTGCGTAGTCCTCCGGTTCGCCGACGCGCGCCAGCGGCACGCTGGCCTTCGCCTGGGCATCGATGTCGCCGAAGGAGCAGTCCCAGTTGGAGCGCACGTAGCCGGGCGCGATGCCGTTGACGCGCACGTCGGGAGCGAGCCCGCGCGCCAGTTCGCGCGTCAGGCCGGCCAGGCCCGCCTTCGCCGTCGCGTACGCACTGCTGCTCGCGCCGCCGCCGAAGGCCGATATGGACACCGTATTGACCACCGCGCCGCTCGCCGCCCGCAGCGGGGCTGCGAGCGCCTTCGTCATCCGGAAGGCGCTCAGCAGGTTGACGCGCAGGATGCGGTCCCAGAAATCGTCGGTCAGCGCGTCCAGGTCCCCCGCGGGGATCGGCGCGCGCGTGAAGGGGGCGCCGGCATTGTTGACGAGATAGTCGAGGCCGCCGAGCGCCTCCACCGCGCCCGCCGCGACGGTCGCCACCGTCGCGGAGTCGCCGAGATCACCCGGCGCCGCGACCAGCGCGAGTCCCTCGCCGCGTCCAGCCCCGAGCGCGCGGTCGAGCGCCGCCCCGGGCAGGTCGTTCAGCGCGACGCGCGCCCCCGAACGCGCGAGCAGCATCGCGGTGGCGAGCCCGATGCCGGACGCGGCCCCGGTGACGAGCGCCCGGCGGCCACTCAGGTGGAATTCGATCGGCGGCATCGCTGCCATCAGCGCTCCTTCAGCCTGCGTCCCGGGCGCGCTAGGCGCTCACGGCCCCTTCCAGTCGATCTGCACGATCTCCGCGCTGCGGCCCGTGAGGTCCCAGACGCGACCGAAGTCGCGCAGCTTGCTCTTGACGCTGCGAGAGACCGTGACGTCGGGCCCCATCCAGTACTCGGTGTTCCTGATCACCACGTCCTCGCCCGGGGCCTTGCCCTGGATCGGCTCGATGCTGCCGTTGAGCACGTTGGGGATCACGAACCGGCGCAGCTTGCCGTCGCGCTCGAAGTGGATCGGCACCTGCTTGACGCCGAGGAACGTGCTGACGAGCAGCTTGAACAACCCCGTGGTGCCTCCGGCGGCGCCGCTGAAGATGGCGCCGAGCCCTTCGACGGCGGCGGGCGTGGCGCGCTCGTCCACGTAGAGGGCGGCCGTCCAGTTGCCATTGCCCATGCGGCCCGGGATGTCGAGCAGCAGTCCCACGTTGAGGCCCTGCAGCGGGGCGTCGCCGTAATGGCCCTCGCGGATCTCGATGCCCGCCCAGCCGTGGCAGTAGCCCTGCGTCGGCGCGTGCTTGCCGAGCGAGACGACGCACGGGCAGAAGACGTCGCAGTTGCAGTTGAGGATGAGCTCGCCCCGGATGCTCCACGGTGTCGCCATGTTCAGTTCCTCTAGAGACTACGCTCGGGTCAGCGCGGCGAGGCCGCCGCAGATCAACGCCACGCCGGCGGCCCGCGCCACGAGCCGTCCCGCGGGCAGCGTCTTTTCCGCGAGCATCAGCACCGTCAGTGCCGCGGTCCAGGCGAGATTCATCGCGCCGGCCGCCAGCATCAGCGCCATCAGCGCCCAGCAGCAGCCGACGCAGTGCAGCCCGTGGCGCAGGCCGAGCCGGCCCGCGGCCATCGTCCCGTCACGCCAGTGCGCGAGGAAGAACGCAAGCGGGCTGCGGCACTCGCTGAGGCAGCGGTCCTTCAGCGCCGAGAACTGGTAGCCACCGGCAAGCAGCAGCAGCGCACCGGCCGCGAGCCCGGCGTGCGCCTGCAGCGCCGGCATGCGCACGGTGGCGGACGTCAGCGCCCACTGCGCGATCGTCGCTCCGACGCTGAACAGCGACCACGCAGCCAGGTAGCCGAGCACGAAGGCCGCAAGCCGCGCCGCGGCCGAGCCACCGCCGTGGCGGCTGATGTCGGCGAAGGCGAGGATCGCAGGCGCCGCCGTCGGCAGCATCATGGCCACCGCCATCAGGTGCCACATGGCGAGCGCCACCAGCGCCTCGTCGGTACCCCAGGCCCGCGGCGCGGCGTGCAGTGCGTGGTGCAGCCCGGCGGAGCCGCCGCCGGTCAGGAGCTGCCACCACGCCAGCGCCGCCAGGGCGACGAGCGACGTGCCAACGACGAGGGCAGGGCGCGCAAGCAGGTGGCGGGCGAGCACGGCGCTAGCCACGTCCGCTCGCCGTCCGCCGGCGGGCGCGCGCGCTGCGCGCCGCGACCGACTGTCGCTGCAAGTCCCGCAGGTAGGTCGCGAGCGCCGCGCAGGCGGCATCCGCGTCGCGCGCCTCGAGCGCACGCGCGATCCGCCCGTGCTGCTCGGCCACCGTGTCGCGATCGCGATGCCGGAAGATCACGAGGTTCACCGCCGGCTGTAGCGATTCGAGCACCCCGGCCGCCACGAACTCCATCGCGGGATTGTGCGCGGCCTCGACCAGGGCCCGGTGAAAGCTCACGTCGGAGGCACAGAACTCCTCGTCACTGAGGTCCGCCCGACGCTGCCGATCGACCTCGGCGTCCAGCCGCGCGAGGTCTGCGCGCGTGCGGCGACGCGCCGCCCGTCGGCAGCACGCCAGCTCCAGGTCGCGCCGGGCCTCGATCACGTCGCGAACGGCGAATTCGCCGAGCGAAACGAGCAGCGAGGCCGCGTTGGCCACCGCGAGGCGTGCCTCGGCGCGGCTCGGCTGGGTCACGAAGTTGCCGCCGCTCGCGCCGCGCCGCGAGCGGATCAGGTTCTGCGCCGCCAGGCGCTTGAGGGCCTCGCGGATCGTCGGGCGCGAGACGCTGAAGCGCGCGGCGAGCTCGTCCTCGGTGGGGAGGCGCTCGTCTACCCGCAGTCGCCCCTCGAGGATCGCGTCGCGGATCTTCGCCGCGATCTGGCTCGCGAGCCCCTGGGTGACGAGACCTTGGTAGTCGATGGCCATGCGCGGCGACCGGTCGCGATGCGTGGGAGTTGCATAGCTACCATTAGTCTGACGTATTGGCAATAATGGGGGGTCGGATCCGCCGACACGGCTTGCGGGGAATGCGCCATGTTCAAGGCACTGCTGCTGGAGGAATCGGGCGGCCAGGTCACGCCGGCTGTCCGCGAGCTGGACGAGTCGAGCCTGCCGCCGGGCAACGTCACCGTCGCGGTCGAATACACCACCGTGAACTACAAGGACGGCCTGGTGATCAATGGCGGCGGCGGGCTCGTCAAGCGCTGGCCGCACGTGCCGGGTATCGACTTCGCAGGTACCGTCCGCGCCAGCGACCACCCGTCCTACCGCGTGGGCGATCGCGTCGTACTCACTGGCTGGCGGGTCGGCGAGCTGCATTGGGGCGGGTGCTCCCAGCTCGCGCGCGTCAACGGCGACTGGCTGGTGCCGCTGCCTGCCGGGCTTACGTCGCGCCAGGCCATGGCGATCGGGACCGCGGGCTTCACGGCCATGCTCGCGGTGCTGGCGCTCGAGGAGCACGGGCTGCGCCCGGGCGCGGGCGAGGTGCTCGTGACCGGCGCCGCCGGTGGCGTCGGCTCCGTGGCGACGGCGGTGCTCGCCCGGCTGGGTCACCAGGTCGTCGCGTCGACGGGCCGCACCGAAGCGCAGGCCTACCTGAAGGCACTCGGCGCCTCGGCGGTCATCGACCGCACGCCGTTCGCCGATCCCGCCAAGCGGCCGCTGGAGAGCGAGCGCTGGGCCGGATGCATCGATTCGGTCGGTGGCAACACCCTGGCGCGCGTGCTGGCTCAGTCCAAGTACGGCAGCTCGGTCGCGGCCGTCGGTCTCGCGGGCGGCGCGCGGCTGGACCACACGGTGATGCCCTTCATCCTGCGCGGCATCAACCTGCTGGGCATCGATTCCGTGATGTGTCCGCAACCGCGGCGTGCGCTGGCGTGGCAGCGCCTGTGCCGCGACCTGCCGCTCGACCGGCTCGAGCAAATGGTTGTCCCGGCCGCGCTCGCGGATCTGCCGCGCCTCGCGGCCGCGATCGTCAAGGGCGACGTGCGCGGCCGCGTCGTCGTCGACGTGAACGCTTAGCCGGATCGCGGCGGCGGCACGCGGGGCCGTCCCGGGGGGGCGATGAACGCCTTGATGACGATCGTGTTTGCGCTGATCGCAGCGTTCGGCAACGCGCTATTCGCGCTCGCGCAACGGCAGTCGCGCGATGCAGCGAATGGCATCCTGTTCGTATGCCTCAGCGCGCTCGTGGCCGCGGTGCTGGCGCTCGTCTGGGCGCCCTTAGCCGGCCCCGTTGACGCGGTCGCCATCCTGAGGAGCCACGGCCGCGCGCTGCTGCTCGGCGGCGCCGGCCTGTTCCTGACCTATGTGGGCTTCAACCTGCTGTACAGCCGCTTCGGGACCGTCCCGTACGTGGTCTACGCGGCGCTTGCCGTGATTACCACTGCCGTCGGCGTCGGCGTGCTCTACCTGCGGGAGCCGGTCAACCGCTTCCACATTGCCGCCATGGCGTTCGCCGTCGCCGCCGTCGCGCTGTTCGCGGTCGGACAGTCGCGCAGCTGACTGCGCGCCGCGCCGCGCGACTAGCGCACGCGGACGGGCACGACCTCGGCCGACAGTTGCACCTCGTCGCCCAGGCCGTAGGCGTAGTAGGCGGGCTGGGATACGCGCCGCAGGTGCTGAAACAGCCGGTAGCGCAGGCGCGCAACGATGTTCATGCCGCGCGACGGCAGCAGGTTTTCGTTGGATACGTGGATGATCCACTGGCGCCGGTCGGTCGGCAGGTCGATCTCATGGTGGCGCGCCATGCCTTCCAGCGCCCGCTCGACGTTCGGCTCCTCCATGAACCCGAAGCTGAGCTCGACGCTGATGATGCTGCCGCGATCGCGATGGCGGTCAAAGACCACGACCGCATAGCGGTTCTCGTGGATGTACGGGACCTTGCGGTGAATCACCTCGACGAAGATGAGGTTGCGCGGCAGGATGCCGTAGCGGTCCCAGAGCAGCTGTAGGAGGGCCGGCGTGCGGTCGGTATCGCGGCGCAGCGGCTTCGGCGCCATCAGCACCGCGGTGCGCTCCATGAAGTGCTTCGCGTCGCGGTGCAGGCTGACGAGTTCCGCGACGGTCATGGTCTCCTTGGCCGAGTAGGCGGCGAAGGTCGCCTTGCGACCCCACCGCCAGGTGACCATCACCAGGAACACGATCACGCCGAGCGACAGCGGCACGAAGCCGCCGTCGAGCACCTTGAGCGAGCTGGCGGCGAAGAACGACCCGTTCACCAGCGTCAGCGAGCCCCACAGTCCGAGCGTGCTGGCGCGACCCCAGTTCCAGCGCAGCCGCGCGACCGGGATCATCGCGAAGGAAGTGATCACCATGACGCCGGAGACCGCGAGGCCGTACGCCGAACCAAGCGCCGAGCTGGAGCGGAAGGTGAGCACCAGTACCAGGCTGCCGACATAGAGCGCCCAGTTGACGAACGGTACGTAGACCTGGCCTGCGTGGGAATCGTGGGTGTGACGCGTCCCGAGGCGCGGAAAGAGCCCGAGGGCGGTCGCCTGCGACGCCAGTGAGAAGGTGCCGGAGATCAGCGACTGGCAGGCAATGACCGCCGCCACCGTCGACAACGCGACCATCGGGTACAGCAGTCCGTGCGGCACCAGGCTGAAGAACAGCTTGCCTCCCGCGGGGGTGTGTCCACCGAGCAGGAACGCCCCCTGACCGAGGTAGTTGAGCACCAGGGCCGGGTAGACGACTGCGAACCAGCCGAGGCGGATCGGCCGCGGCCCGAAGTGGCCCATGTCGGCGTACAGCGCCTCGCCTCCGGCCACCACCAGCATCAGAGCCCCGAGCAGCAGCAGCGACCCGTGCAGCCCTGAGTGCCACAGGAAGCGCAGCCCGTGCATCGGGTTGAAAGCCGCGAGGATGCCGGGGTGTTCCGCGATCTGGCGGATGCCGAGTGCGGCGATCACGAGGAACCAGCAGACCAGGATCGGCCCGAATACGCGCCCGATCCCGGACGTTCCCTTGGCCTGCACGGCGAAAAGCAGCGTCAACAGCGCGGCGGTCACCGGCACGACCAGCCGCTCGAGCCCCGGGGCGTCGACACCGATGCCCTCGAGCGCCGACAGCACGCTGATGGCCGGCGTGATGATGCCGTCGCCGAACAGCAGGCCGGCGCCGAGCATCAGTGCCCACAGGAACAGCATGATTCCGCGGTTCCGGTACTCGTGCAGCAGGCCGTAGAGGGCGAAGATGCCGCCCTCGCCGTCGTTGTCCGCGCGCAGGACGAAGATCGCGTACTTCACTGCCACGATCAGGCTCAGCGTCCAGAAGACGAGCGAGAGCCCGCCGAGGACCGTGGCGGCCGGCAGTGGTCCCACGGCGTGGCCGCGGAACAGCAGGTCGAGCGCGTAGAGCGGCGAAGTGCCGATGCCGCCGAAGACGATGCCCAGCGCCGCCACCGTCAACGCGCCGAGCGACCCGTGCCGCGCGTGCGCGGGCCCGCGCTCCGGCCCGGACACGAGGGTCTGCGGCGCATGCTCGCGTGGGCGGGCGTCCCGGTCTCTCACCAACGAAGCAGCCTCCGATCGATGCCAGGCCGCCAGCTTCGGTGCTCGACCGGGCGGCGACCAGCGGGGATTCTCGCAGGTTCTGGTGGCCCTTCGCGTGGTACGTCACCGGCGCTCGACGACTCTGGCGGGTGATCGCCGCCCGAGCGTCGCGACCGCCGGGTCCCCGCGCGGCGTGACCGGTCGGGACGACGCGCCGCCGGGGGCGGCGCGGCGGCGGGACTAATAGACCTCGCGCTGGTAGACCCTTGACGCCGGTCCCGGAAAGACGCCGAAGGTCGCCATCGCCGCGGGGTTCGAGTTGCTGCCGGAGGCGGCGTTCCACAGGTACTGCAGCCAGGATGGCGCGGCCGCCGTCACCGTGAGCGCCCCGGAATTGCCGGACCCCGGTGCGGCGAGGATCAGGTTGAAGTCGCCGGCGAGCGCAGTGGCGCGGTAGCGCAGCGACGCGCCGGCTGCGGTGGCGCATCCCTGCCCGGACACGCCGGGGCTGCCGCTGTCGCGCACGCACGTCTCCCCGGCACTGAGATTCTGCTGGTACGCCGAAAACGCGAGCGTGGCCGCGGTGCTGCACGAGTCCTGGGTGTTGGTGACGAAGCCCTGCGACGTGCTGAGGTAGTACTGCGTGACCAGCGGAACCGGCAGGTCCAGGAGTTCCGAGCCTGCGGAATTGCGAAGATAGAGGCGGCCATAGTACTGGTTGGCACCGGTACTGAAGGCGATTCCGGTGCCTGTGCCGAACGTCACCGGGTTCGCTGCGCTTGCACCGTCGAGGTCCAGGACGTTGATAGAGAGCGCGATGTTCGCCGCAAACGGCGCGACCGGTGTGCCGCGGGTGAAGGTCAATCCGCTGCCGGCACCGAAGGTGAGCGTCACCTGCCCGCCGCCGAGGTCAGCGATGGCGGGATCGGCGCTGGTTGCCGGCAGGCCCGTGAGGGTCAGTGCCTGGCTCGCCGGCGTCGAAGTGTAGGCGCGGCCGGTCAGCGACGTGTTCGTCATGCGCATGAGCGCGCCCGTGTAGTTCTGGGTGGTCGCCCCGCCCACCGCCTGCGCCGTCAACGTGACGACCGGCGCGACGGTGAAGGTGAACGGCTGGCCGACGTAGGTGAATCCGCCCGCCGTGCAGGCGGTGCCGAACACGGGTGTGTTGAGCGCGGTCGCAAAGGTGCTCGGCACGAAGCGACCCACGTTCCCGGTCGTCGTCCCGGTCACCGTGCCGCTGCCAAGGTAGCTCGAAACGGTTGGTGTCAGCCGGATGATGCCGGCCTCCGGCCATGCGAAGGCCGTGCCGGTGGCCGCGCCGGACGCGTACGTTCCGAAGCTGCCGCTCATGGCCGGGTTATGACCGCTCGCCGGCAGCACCAGCGTCGGGACGAGCTGCACGGTCGCCGGCGAGGTCTCCTGGCCGAAATTCGGCGTGACGGCCCCGAGGTAGTTGCTGGCCGTGACCGTGGTCGTGAAGCTCGCGCCGGCCGGCATGAACACCGGGTCGGTCGCCGTCGCGGCGCCGGGGTTGTTGCCCGGCGAGGCGAGGGCCGTCGAGCAGCTGCCCGCCGCGTAGTTGGTGCACTTGATGTTCGTCAGCGTCAGGTTCGCGGGCTGCACGACGAACTGGCCGCTGCCCAGCATGTAATTGCCTGAGCCGGCGCCGCTGCCGAGCGGGAGGTTGTAGCGCGCGTACAGCGTGACCTGGCCGACGTCCGAATACGTCAGGCTGATCGGCGCCTCGGCGTTCACCGTGGAGAACTTGAGGGGCACGGCCGTGTAGCTGGTGACGCCGCTGGCAGGATTGGCGGCGATGGCCGTCGTCGTGCCGTTGTTCGTCACGGCGAACGTCTGACCGGCGACGCAGGCCGTCGGGTTGTTGCACTGATAGGCCAGGCTGACGTTGACGGTCGTGCCGCTCGCGAACGCCGTGGTACAGGCGCCGGTCCGCGTGTCGGTGCGGATGGCCTGCAGCGCCAGCGTCTGCGCGCCGGCGCCGGTTGCCGACGACAGGCCCGCGATTCGCGTGCCGATCGTCGTGGCGACGTTGCTGCCGTTCGTGAACTGAAAGCCCGACGGCGCGAACGTGATGGGGCTGTCCTCGCTCGCGAGTGCCGAGTTCGACGTGGCGCTGACCAGCCCGTCGACGACGCTGACGGTCGTGGTCTCGGCGACGGTGTCGCGCAGCGCGAGCACGACACTGCCGGCGTCGGCCGCCGCGAAGGTGTAGGTGGCGCTGCCGCTGTTGGCCGCACCGGCGACGAAGGTGCCGCCCCCGGTGGTGAGCGACCAGTCGCCGTGGCCGGTGCTGGTGCCGAGGGTGATCGTGTCCGTGGTACTCACCGCCGCGTGCGAGGCGTCGTGCGCGCTGATCGTGACCGGCGCAGGCTGGCAGTTCACCGCGCTGCCCGGTGCCGAGACCGCGTAGTGGTCGGGCGTCGGGTTCGCTGGGGCAAAGGTCGCCACCGCCGTCACCCACTGCGTGAAGTTGGCGTTGCCGGTCCAGCTGTTGGTCTGCACTCCGGTGGTCGTGGCGATCAGGTCCGCCTCGGAGCCGGCGACGTCGCCATTATTGACGTAGGCCACCGCGCGCTGGGTGTAGTTGCTGCCGGTCGCGATGGACCAGTAGTTGCTGACGGGCGCGAGCAGGCTGAACGCGGTGACGACGAGCTCGTTCGGGTAGCTGGTCGCGCTGGTCGTCGAGATCGTCGCCTTGCCGGCCGTGCCACCGGTGGCGTTGGTCCGGTCGAGCGAGCCCACGCCCGAGAACTCCATCGCGATGCCCCCGATCTGCGCACTCGAGTCCGTCACCGGGAGCGTGAGCGTGACCTTGAGGCTGGCGCTCGTGGTTCGCACCTGGGCCGTGTAGATCGCGACGCCGCCGTAGCCGTTGTTCGGCCCGGTCACGCCCTGCGCGACGGTGGTCCACGTGTTGCCCGAGGAATCGGAGATGTTGGGCACGACGCGGTTGGTGACGCCCGACCACGTGTACGCCACCACCACGAGCGTGTTGCCGACCTTCGGGGCGGCCGCGAACGTCGATGAGGTGACCGTGTAGTTGCTGGGTTCGTCCATGCGCGAGGTCGCCTGGACGAAGTTGATGCTTGCGAGCGCCGGCGCCGCTGCGAGCACCAGCCACGCGGCGCCAATGGCCGCGAGCGCGCGACGGCGACAGGGCGCGGTGGTCGCAAGGCGTGGCACGGTCTGCTCGGCTCCGGGTACGACGCAACCGCGATCCGCGCGGCGGCGGGCCTGCCAGTCCGGCAGGGGCTTGCCGGGTAGGTCGGCCGCACGAGACGAATCTTGAGGGGGCAGTCGATTGCCCGCCGTCCGGCCGGCGGGGGGGGGGTCAGCGGCCGGTGACCGCGGGGCTGCCCGCCCGCCATGCCCGCATCCGGGCGCACGCTTCCTGCAGCCGTGCGACGGGTTGAGTCAGCCCGATCCGCACGCAGTCGGCCACGCTCGCGCCGAACGCCTCGCCTGGCACGACGGCCACTCCGGTCGCATCGAGCAGTTCCGCCGCGAACCGGTCGCCGCGAAGCCCGGTGGCGGCGACGTCCGCGAGCAGGAACATGCCGCCCTGGGACGGGAATGGAGTCACGCCCGGCACCGTCGCAAGACCCGCGAGCAGCGTGTCGCGCCGTTCGCGGTAAAGCGCCCGGATTGCTGCACAGATCTCCTGTGGCCCCTCGAGTGCCGCAACCGCGGCATCCTGGATGAAGGTCGGCGAGCCGAAGAGCTCGGCCTGAGCCAGCGTGGCGAGGTGGTGCGCGAGGTCCGGCGGGCCGATCGCCCAGCCGATGCGCCAGCCGGTCATCGCGTGCGACTTGGAGAGGCTGTCGACGATCACCAGCCGGTCACGGACCGCCGCCACCGCGCCCGGCGAGGCGTGCGCCGCGCCGAAGGTGATTTCGCCGTACACCTCGTCGCTCACGAGCCACAGGCCGTGACGCGCGCACGCGAGCGCGAGCGCCTCGACGTCCGGCGCGGACAGCACGTAGCCGGCCGGGTTGTTGGGCGTGTTCAGGAGGAGCGCGCGCGTGCGCGGCGTCATCGCCGCCTCGATGCGCCGCAGGTCGAGCGCGAAACCCGCCTCCGTTCGCAGGCTGACGGGTACGGGCGTCGCGCCGGCAGCGGCGACGACGGCCTCGTAGGTGGCGTAGACCGGCTCGAGCAGGATCACCTCGTCGCCAGGGCCGGCCAGGCACTGGATGGCGCTGAACAGGGCGGACTGGGCGCCGGGGAAGACAACGACTTGCCCGTCGGTCACCGAGGCGCCGCAGCGGCGACGGACGCGCTGCGCAACGGCCGCGCGCAGGGCCGGTTCGCCGGCGATGGCGCTGTAGTGAGTGCGGCCGCGGTCCAGGCTCTCGTGCGCCGCGGCGACGACGTGCGCCGGCGTCGGCAGATCGACGTTGCCGACGCCGAGCGCGATGATGTCCGCGCCGCCGGCCGCAAGCTCCGCCGCGCGGTCGCTGACGGTCCAGCCGGCCGCACCGCGCGTCGCGATCGCGCGGGTGCGGTCGCTGAAGCGCGCGCGGGCGAGGGGCCGGCCAGCGTCGGTGACCGGAAGAGTCCGCGGGTCATCCGCCGCCGGACCGGCGCGCGTCACGCGAGCGCGTACAGGTACTCGACGAACGACGCCACCGCCCCGTCGAGCCCCTGTATCTTCGGATTGGACGATTCGATCAGGTAGTACTCGTCCGGGGCGTGTGCGCCTGACCCGTGCCCGAGGCCAAAGTGACCGGCCGGCAGGTTGAGTGGGGCGCCGGTGAAGAGGTAGCCCGGCCAGGACCCCGCGCCGCGCGGCCACAGCAGCGGCTCGACGCCCAGCTTGCGGTAGGTCGCGAGCTGCGTCTGGATCAGGCGGCTCGACAGCTCTGTCTGCGTCGGGTCATAGCCGCCGGACATGTTGACCTCGATGTCGCCAAAGCCGTGCTTGGCGAGATGGGCCTTGAGCTTGGCCAGCGTGTCGGCGGCAGTCATGTCCGGGACCAGCCGCATGTCGATCTTGGCGACCGCCCGATGCGGCAGCACAGTCTTGCCGCCGGGTCCCGTATAGCCGCCCACGAGACCCTCGATGTTGATCGTGGGCTGCGACTCGAGCAGCTGCAGCGCCTCGAGCCAGCCGCTGTCGCGCACCCAGTGGTCGACGCCGAGCAGCTGCTTGCGCACCTGCTCGGATGTCTGGCTGGCGTAGTGCGCGATCATCGCCTTCTGCGCGTCCGTCAGCGGACGCGCCTTCTCGAAGAATCCCTCGACCGCGGGCGTGTGACCGTCCTTCTCCACGAGCGTGTTGAGCGCCTGCACCAGGTGCCAGCTCGGGGAGTCGACCATCGCCTCTAGGCTGGAGTGGACGTCGTGGCGCGGGCCGCGGCCCCAGCGCTCGCCGCTCGCGACCAGTTCGAGCTCGACGACGCCCTTGGCGCCCAGCGACACCTGCACGCCACCGTCGCGATCCTGGCCGGCCTCGGGCATGAAGACGCCGACGCAGTGCCGAAGGGCGGCGGCCACCTCGTCATTGAGCACGACCTCGCCGAAGTGCGGCGAACCGATCTCCTCCTCGCCCTCGCAGACCAGGACGAGATTGACGGGTAACTTGCGCCCGGCGGCCCGGAACGCGAGCAGCGCGCTCAGGAATGCGTTCTCGGGGCCCTTCTGGTTGACGGCGCCGCGGCCGACGCAGACCGTCCCGAGCCCGTCGCGATGGACGAGTCGCGCCTCGAGCGGCGGCGACGACCACTCCTCCGGCGCGAACTGCTTGACGTCGTACATGAAGTAGACGCCCACCGTCGTCCGCGCGCCGGCGTCGAGCCGGCCGAACACGCCGGGCTTGCCCGCCGTGGGAACGAGCTTGACGCCGGTGAACCCCGCGTCGCGCGCCAGCCGCGCCATGTACTCGGGACCCTGTGGGTAATTGCGGCCCTCGGCCGCGATCGACGGCAGCGCGATCCAGTCCTGCAGGCGCTTGACGTTGGCCGCGTGCATGCCGGGGATCTGCGCGAGCACCGCCGCCTTGTCGGCGTCGCCGGCGCGGCCCGCCCACGCAGCGAGCGGCGCGGCGGCGAGCACAACCCCTGAGACGGATCCGGCGACGAATTCGCGTCGACTCACGCCCTGCTCATCCCGCGCGTTCATACTGTCCCCCATTCGTACGGATCGCGAAGGCACGGGATGTTAGCATCCGTGCCGGCGGGCCGGCCCCGAGCCTCGCCAAGGGCCCGGCGGCGGCGATCCGGCACGCGACCGTGCGGCGCGTAGGGTGGGTGGCCTCTCTCCTTAAGCCTGAACGAAGTGAGGAGTCGCAAACTCGGGGGGGCTGCCGGGGTCCAATGAGCGGGCGGCATCAGGTGAACGCCCCGGAGGACTGCATGACGACCAATGCGAGGCTGGGGCTCCGGTCGATGGCCGTGGTCGCGATGGCCATCGTGACAGCGCACTGCGCAGGCACACCGCGCTCGCCAGCGGAACGCGATGCCGACCACGCGCTGGCAGCGCAGGTCGAGCGGGCTTTGAGCCAGGACCCGCAGATCTACGCCCGCCACATCGAGGTCGACAGCGAGCGCGGAGTCGTGCACCTGTCGGGCTACGTCTGGTCCGCCGAGGAACTGTACGAGGCCCGCCGCGTCGCGGCCCAGGTTGCCGGAGTGCATTCGGTGGTCGACGAACTCGAGCTAATGGTCGGTGGCCGCACCGGCGCGCGCTAGCGGACCTGCCGCCCGCGCCCGGGAACCGGCCGGCACGCGCCTCAGTCGCGATCGCGGCGTGCGGTGACGATCCAGACCGACGCATCCAGCCGCACGCCGTCCGCCGTCAGGTGACGCGCGAGCGCCGCGCGCACGGGCTCCTCTACGGCCTGCTTCAGCGCCGGATGTTCGCGAAGCGCGGCGCCGAGCGGTCCGAGGCGCAGCGCGAGCCTGAGCGCCACCTCCAGATCGCCGGCACCGACCGGCCGGTCAAGGCGCTCGATCCCCAGGCCCACGAAGCCGGCGCTGCGCAGTATCTCGGCGACCCAGGTCTCGTCCGCGAACGCGAACGGACCCGGAGCCCTCGGTGCTGGCGGTATCGGCGGCGGCAACCATGGGCGGGCAGCCTCTAGCGGCTCCCGCATCCAGGGATTGTCGGCGAGCGCACGCCAGCACACGAAGGCGAGCCGGCCGTCCGGTCGCAGGGCGGCACGTACGTTGGCGAACGCGGCCACCGGATCGGAAAAGAACATCACGCCGAACCGGGAATAGGCACCGTCGAAGCAGCGCTGCCCGAGTTCCGCGGTCTGGACGTCCGCCAGACGCCAAGTCAAGCGGCCGCCGTCGCGCACGGGCTCACGGGCGCGCGCCACCGCCAGCATGGGCTCCGACAGGTCCACGCCCGTCACGGCGCCGCGCGGGCCAACCCGGCGCGCGAGCTCGACCGTGGTGTGGCCGCAGCCGCAGCCCACGTCGAGAAGCCGCTCGCCCGGTGCGGGCGTGAGGCGGTCCATGGCCGCGATGCCGAGGGCGCCGATCTGGCGGTCGAGGTCGTCGTGCAGCCTGGCCCAGGTCTGCCCGGCGGCCGCGTTCCAGTACTCGACCTGCGCGGCATTCGGATCCGGTCGTGGCGGCGTGCTCACGGCGTTGCCCGTCGCGCGTCGATCACGTGGCGAAGAAACGCAGCGTGCCGAAATCCGCGTCGAGGTGGCGCGGCTGCGTGCCGGGTGGCACCGCCGGCGATTCGGCGAGCGCGGCGGCCGCCGCGAGATACGACCCGTAGAGCGCGCGACGCTCGCCCGCCGGAAGCGCGGTGATGCCGCAATCCGACGCGCCGAGGGCGGAGTGGAGGGAGAATCGCTCGTACGCCGGCGCGAACTCGCGGTGCGTCCAGAGTCCCGTGTGCGTGTCGAAGTCGTAGCGGGCCAGGAAGCGGTGCCCGAACGCAGCCACGAAGGCGATCGCCTCGATGATGTAGTCCGCCTCGGCATCGTCCATCAGGAAGTGGAAGCCCACGCGGCACCAGCCGGGCTTGATGCCCTGGTATCCCTTGCGCACCCAGTCTCGGTACTGGGCCGAGGTGTCCGGCTCGATGTCCAGCAATCGGTGCCCGTAGGGTCCGGCGCAGGAACAGCCGGCGCGCGACTGGATGCCGAACAAGTCGTTCAGCAGGGCGGTGACGAATTTCGGGTGCAGGTATGAGCCCTGCGGGTCGCGAATATTGAACGAGACGATCGCGATGCGCCGCCGCGGGTCCTCGTTGCCGAGGATTTCGATGGCCGGGTTCGAGCGCCAACGCGCGATGGCCCGCTCGAGCAGCTCAGTCTCGCGCGCCTCGATCCGATCCGTGCCAATCGCCGCCTTGAGCTCGAACACCAGTGCCGCCTTGAGCGTCTGCAGCACCCCCGGGGTGCCGGCGCTTTCGCGCGCTTCGATGTCCGCGACGAAGTCCTGGTCGGACTCGCTCACGTAGTCGACCGTCCCGCCGCCGCAGACGGTGGGCGGCAGGTCGCTGCGGTACAGGCGCTCGTTGAAGACGAGTACGCCCGTCGAGCCGGGGCCACCCAGGAACTTGTGCGGGGAAACGAAGATGGCATCCAGACTCGCGTCGCCGCCTTCCGGCCCCGGCGGCGGATTCATGTCGATTTCGACGTAGGGTGCCGAGGCCGCGAAGTCGAAGCAGGCGAATGCGCCATACGCGTGCAGCAGGCGCGCGATCTCCGGCACCGGCGAGCGCATGCCGGTGACGTTGGACGCCGCCGAGAAGGACCCGATCCGGACCCGGTCGCGATAGCGCGGGTCCTGGAGCAGTGCCTCCAGGTGGCCGAGATCGATGCCGCCGTCGGGCGCGAGGCGGACTTCCACGACGGTCGCGAGCCCGTGCCGCCAGGAGACCTCGTTCGAGTGGTGTTCGTAGGGGCCGACGAAGACCACCGGTTCGTGCGCGGCGCGCCAGTCGCGCACGCGCTGCGCTTCGCTCGCTCCGAGCGCCCCGGTGAGCGCATCGAGCAGTGCGGCGCGCGTGGCCGGTGCGATTGCGATGCCGAGGATCTGCTGCAGCTTGTGGATCGCGCCGGTGGCTCCGGTTCCGCACGCGACGATCCGGCCGCGCGGTCCGGCATTCACCGCTCGCTTGATGGCCGCCTCCGCGTCGTGCAGCAGCTGCGTCATGCTGCGGCCCGTCGTGTCGTCCTCGGTGTGGGTGTTGGCGTAGAGGCGCTGCAGGCCGAGCAGGTAGTGCTCCACGAACAGCAGGCAGCGGCCGGACGCGGTGTAGTCGCAGTACACGAGCAGGCGGCGCCCGAAGGGCGTATCGATTGGGGTATCGATGCCGACGACCTGGCTGCGCAGCCAGTCGAATTCGAGACGGGGCTTGTTCATCGCGGGTCCACCTGCTGGCGCCCGGCGCGACCGGCTCCGGCGCGGCCGCAGTCTAGCGGTTTGCCGCCCGCACGCCAGCACCCTGGCTCCTTGACAGAAGGTAAGTTATTGCTTACCGTAAGCTATGGCTTACGCAACGGCGATCGAGTCGCTGGCCGATCCCACCCGGCGACGGATCTTCGAGCGGCTGCGGCTCGGTCCTGCGCCGGTCGGCGTGATCGCCCGCGGCCTGCCGGTGAGCCGCCCGGCCGTGTCGCAGCACCTCAAGGTGCTGCGGGAGGCGGGCCTGGTCGTCGACCAGGCCCGCGGCACGCGCCGCGTCTACTCGATCGATCCGGCGGGACTCGCAGAGTTGCGCGCCTGGTTGGACCAGTTCTGGACCGAGGCGTTGACCTCGTTCAAGGCCGAAGTCGAATCCGCACCCAGAGGGCCGAGGAGGAAGGCATGAACCGCACGGTCGCGATCGCCCCCGTTCGCAAGACCATCCGCGTTGCGACGACCCCGGAGCACGCCTTCGAGGTGTTCACTGCGGGGATCGACCGGTGGTGGCCGAAGACCCACGGCATTGGCGCCGCCCCCCTTCGTGAGACGATCATCGAGGCCTACGCCGGCGGTCGCTGGTACACGCGCCACGAGGATGGCGCGGAGGTGACCGTCGGACACGTGCGCGTCTGGGAGCCGGGCAAGCGCTTCGTGTTCAGCTGGGAGATCAGCGCGCAATGGAAGCCCGACCCGCGCACTGCCTACGCTTCCGAGGTCGAGGTCCGGTTCACGGCCGAGGCGGACGGCACAACGCGGGTCGACCTGGAGCACAGGGACTTCGAGCGCATGGGCGACCCCGACGGAGCCACGATGCGCGCGGCGGTCGACGGCGGATGGGCGAGCATCCTCGAACTCTTCGCGCGGGAGGCTGCGCGCGGCTGATCGGGTGGACGGCCGCGGTCCGGCGAATGACAGGGGATGCCTGCGACGCCCGGCCCCGCGCGGCGTGCCGCGTCGCCCGCCGGCGCGTGCCGCGTCCGGCCGGCTCGGGCCGACGTGCGCGGGTCCGCGGCAGCGGTCATGGGCACGGCCGATCCGGCCGAACGGGCGGCGCGGGCGCCGCGTGAAGTTCCGGCGGGCGGACCGCCGCGGCGCCGGCGGGTCGGCTCAGGCCGGGCCGCGCGAATGGCGGCGGTCGAAGAGACGGTGCACCGCCACATAGAAGACCGGGATGAACAACACCCCCAGCACCGTGCCGGCGAACACGCCGCCCACCACACCCGTGCCGATGGCGCGCTGCGCGCCAGCGCCGGCGCCACTGGCGAGCGACAGCGGCAGCACGCCGAAGCCAAACGCCAGTGACGTCATCAGGATCGGACGCAAGCGGTCGCGGATCGCGTGCAGCGTCGCCTCGACCAGTCCTACGCCGGCCTTCACGTTCGCCTCGGCGAACTGCACGATCAGAATGGCGTTCTTGCTGGTGAGACCGATCGTCGTCAGCATCCCGACCTTGAAGTAGGTGTCGCTCTCGAGGCCGCGCAGGCTCGTGGCCAGAACCGCGCCGATCACGCCCAGCGGCACCGCGAGCAGGATCGCGGAGGGCACAAGCCAGCTCTCGTACAGGGCCGCGAGGCACAGGAACACGACGGCGAGCGACAGCGCGTACAGCGCCGGCGTCTGCGAACCCGCAGCACGCTCTTCGTAGGACTGTCCGGCCCAGCCGACGCTGAATCCCGGCGGCAGGGTGCGCACGATGCGCTCGACTTCAGCCATCGCATCCCCGGAACTCACGCCCGGAGCCGCGTCACCGTTGATCTCCATCGAGGACGCGCCGTTGAACCGCCCGAGCTGCAGCGGCCCGAAGCTCCATTGGCCGGACGCGAGCGCCGAGACCGGCACCATGGCCCCGGCCGAATTGCGCACGTACCAGCGGCCGAAGTCCTCCGGGCGCATCCTGAACGGCGCATCGGCCTGCACGTACACGCGCTTGACTCGGCCGCGGTCGACGAAGTCGTCCACGTAGCGGCCGCCCCAGGCCATCGCCAGCGTGTCGTTGATGTCGGCGACGGAGACGCCGAGCGCCCCGGCCTTCGCAGTATCGATGTCGATGCGGAACTGCGGCGCATCCTCCTGGCCGTTGGGTCGGACGCCCTTCAGCAGCTTGCTCTGCGCGGCGGCGGCGAGCAGCTGGTTGCGCGCGGCGAGCAGCGCGGCATGGCCCTGGCCGTTGTCGTCCCGCAGGTAGAAGTCAAAGCCGCCAATGCGGCCAAGCTCGGTAACCGCCGGCGGCGCCACCGGGAAGACCAGCGCATCGCGCACTTGGCTCAGGGCGGCGAAGGCCCGGCCCGCGACCGCCGCGACGCCGAGGTCGGCACGCGTACGCTCGTCCCAGTCCTTGAGATGCACGAATGCCATGCCGTTGTTCTGGCCGTTGCCGTTGAAGCTGAACCCCTGCACCGAGAAGACGTCCTTGACCGCGGGCTCGTGATCCAGGAAGTAGTCCTCGACCTTCTTGATCACCTCGACCGTGCGCGCCTGCGTGGCGCCGGTCGGCGCCTGCACCAGCGTGAACAGCGATCCCTGGTCCTCCCCCGGCAGGAACGCGGTCGGCAGGCGCCAGAACAGGAACACCATCAGCAGCAGGATCACCGCGAAGGCCGCCATCGACCGCGGCGTGTGCGCGATCATGCGGCCGACGAAATCCCGATAGCGCTCGTTCGCCCGGTCGAAGCCGCGATTGAAGCGGCCGAAGAATCCGGTCTCGGAGACGTGCTCGCCCTGGGCGAGCGGGCGCAGCAGCGTTGCGCACAGCGCGGGCGTGAGGATCAACGCGACGAACACCGACAGCAGCATCGCCGAGGCAATCGTCACGGAGAACTGGCGGTAGATCACGCCGCTCGAGCCCTGCAGGAAGGCCATCGGCAGGAATACGGCCGCGAGCACGGTCGCAATCCCGACCAGCGCTCCCGTGATCTGGTCCATCGATACGCGCGTCGCCTCCAGAGGCGACAAGCCCTGTTCGCTCATCACGCGCTCGACGTTCTCGACCACGACGATGGCGTCGTCCACCAGCAGTCCGATCGCGAGCACCATGGCGAACATCGTCAGCATGTTCACCGAGTAGCCGAAGATCGCCAGCACGCCAAAGGTGCCGAACAGCACGATCGGTACGGCGATCGTCGGGATCAGCGTGGCACGCAGGTTCTGGAGGAACAGGTAGATCACGAGGAAGACCAGCACGATCGCTTCGGCCAGGGTCTTCAGCACTTCGCGGATCGAGGCGCGCACGAAGGGCGTGGTGTCAACCGGGATGATGGCCTTGAGCCCGTGGGGGAAGGAGGGCTCCATGCGCTTCAGCATCGATTCGACCGCGATGGCCGTCTTGAGTGCGTTGGCGTCCGCCGCGAGCGTCACGCCCATGCCCGCGGCCGGGCGCCGGTTGAAGCGCGAGACGGAACCGTAGTCGGCGCTGCCGAGCTCCACGCGCGCAACGTCGCCGAGCGTGAGCAGCGCGCCCGACGGCAGCGTGCGCAGCACGATCGCCCGGAACTGCTCCGGCGTGTGCAGCCGGCCGCGCGTCGCGATTGTCGCGTTGAGCTGCTGCCCGGGAACCGCGGGCGTTCCGCCCAGCTGTCCAAGCGACAGCTGCGCGTTCTGTGCGCTGATCGCGGCGCTGACGTCGCCCGGTGTCAGCCCGTAGGCCTTGAGCCGGTCGGCATCGAGCCAGACGCGCATCGCGTACTTGGCGCCGAACAGGATCACCGACCCCACGCCCGGCACGCGGCTCAGCTGCTCGGCCATATTGGAGGCGGCGTAGTCCGCCATGTCGGCCGCCCCCAGGCGGTCGTCCTCGGAGACGAGGCCGATCACCATCAGGAAGCCGCTTGAGGACTTCGAAACCGTCACGCCCTGCTGCTGCACGACGCCCGGCAGCAGCGACATCGACGCCTGCAGCTTGTTCTGCACCTGAACCTGGGCGATGTCCGGGTTGGTGCCGCTCGCGAACGTGAGCGTGATCGAGACATTGCCCGACGCGTCGCTGGTCGAGGCCATGTAGAGCAGGCCATCGAGCCCGGTCAGGTACTGCTCGACCACCTGGGTGACGGACTCCTCAGCCGTCTGGGCCGAGGCGCCGGGGTAGGAGGCGTTGATCGTGACCGTCGGCGGTGCGATGACCGGGTAGCGGGAGATCGGCAGCCGCGTGAGCGCGACCGCGCCGGCGATCGTCACCAGGATCGCGATGACCCACGCGAAGATGGGCCGGTCGATGAAGAAGCGTGACATGCGGGCGCCTACTGCGCCGGCGCCGTGCCGGCCTCCGTCGGCGCGACGTGATCGCCCGGGCGCACCTTCTGCAGGCCCTCCACCACGACACGCTCGCCCGGCTTGAGGCCGGACTCCACCAGCCACCGGTCGCCGAGCGTGCGGCTGACGACCACCGGCCGCAGCTCGACCTGGTCACCGGCACCCACCACCAGGGCGGTCGTACCGCCCTTCGGGTCGCGGGTCACGGCCACTTGCGGCACGAGCAGGCCATCGGGCCGCACCGCCTCGTGCAGCACCGCGCGCACGTACATGCCGGGCAGCAGCGTGTCGGATGGGTTCGGCACCACCGCGCGCAGGATGAAGCTGCCGGTGCCGGAGTCGACGGTGACGTCCGCGAACTCCAGGCGTCCCTCCTGGGGGTAGCGCCTGCCATCCTCCAGCACGATCCCGACCTTCGAGCCGGCACCGCGCGGCTGCAGGTGCCCGGCGTCGATCTCCTGCTTGAGCGCCAGCCACTCGGTGCTGGACTGGCTGACCTCCACGTACATCGGGTCCAGCTGCTGGACTGTCGCCAGCGGCGTCGCCTGGTTGGCGAGCACCAGGGCACCCGGGGTGACCGCGGACTTGCCGATCCGGCCGGAGATCGGCGCCGTGATGCGCGTGTAGGCGAGGTTCACGCGACTGGTCTCGAGCGCCGCGCGCGTGGCCTCGAGGTCGGCCGCGGCCTGGCGCTCTGCGGCGACCGCGGTGTCGTGGTCCTGTGCACTGATGGCATGGGTCTTCACGAGCTCGTTGGCACGTCCGGCGGCCAGGCGCGCAACCTCGAGCGCCGCCTCGGCCTTGGCGACCGCGGCGCGGCTGCTCTCGAACTGCGCCCGGTAGAGCGAGTCATCGAGCTGGTACAGCGCCTGGCCGGCCTTCACGCTCGCACCCTCGCTGAACAGCCGGGCCTTGACGATGCCGGTCGCCTGGGGACGCACCTCCGAGACCAGAAAGGCCGCGGTGCGCCCGGGCAGCTCCCGCGTCAGTTCGACGGGACCGCTCTTGAGTGTCACGACCGTCACCGGCGTGGCGCCGCCCGGGGGCCTGCCGGTGGAGGAGCCATGGCACGCGCCAACCGCCGCCACCAGCAGGCTGGCGGCCAGTGTCAGGGCACTGGCCGACCCGGTACGGTGGCCAGAGCCGGAGGCCCAGGGAGCGCGGATTCTCGTGTCAGGCACGGCAGGGCCTCGCGGAGTGCGTCGTCGGGAAGCGGATCGGGGCGGTCCAGCCCCAGTTCGGGCCGGCCGCGGGCTGTGCCGCGGCGTCCACACCGGTCGCCGCGGCGCGACCGCAGGCGGCCGGGCCGGCCGGATCGGGGCGCCATTCTACCGATGGCGGCGCTCGCTGCCACGGCCAGGCGCGTCCCGGGGGCAGTCCCGCGGGACGGGTGGGCAGGTCAGGGCCGCGCCGACGCCCGGTAGCGGCGCGCGAGGTCAGCGCCGTCCGGTTGGCGCGGTGGCAGGATCGGGAGGCGCGGTGCTAGGCAGCGGCGCCGGTGACCGTGGAATCCACCAGCCCCTCAAGATCGAGCAGCATCATCAGCCGGGCATCCAGCGTCGTGACGCCCCGCACGAAGTGACGATCGATGGTGCCGCAGATGTCCGGCGCGGGGCCGACGTGGGCCGGGTCGAGGTCCACGACGTCGGAGACCGCGTCGACGACGCAGCCCACGGTAATGGCACCGCCGCTCGCCGGTATCCGAACGACGATCACGACGGTGGTCGTGGTGACCTCGCGGGGCGGCATGCCGAGTCGCGCGCGCACGTCCACCACCGGGACGACGGTGCCGCGCAGGTTGATTACGCCGAGCACATGCGCCGGCGTGCGCGGGATCGCGGAGACCCGCTCCCACCCGCGGATCTCCTGCACGGAAAGGATGGGCAGCGCGAACAGTTCGCCGTCGAGGACGAACGTCAGGTACTGCTCGCTGGGGCCGGCGCTGGTGAGCGGCGTGCCGGCGGCGGCGGGCTGGGTCAAGGACTGCATGCGGGGGTCCTCCTCGAAGCTCAGAACTCGGTCCACGACGCGTCGGAGTCGCCGCCCGTCCCGGTTGGCCGCGGCTTGACCGCGGCGGGCTTGTCCGCCGGCTTCGCGTCCTTGCGTGCGGCCGCCGGCTTGCCCGCGCTCCACGGGCGTCCCGGCCCGCGGCGCTCGGCCGCCGCTCCCGCCGGCCGGGCCTTCTGAACCGGCGCGGAATCCTTGAGCCAGACGTCGTCCCTGCGACGCTCGGTACCGGACCACGCCGGCGCGTCGGACTCGATGACCTTGAATCGCGCCATCATGGCGTCGAGGCGCGACGCCTGGTCGCTGAGCGCCTGCGCGGCGGCCGAGGCCTCCTCGACCAGTGCGGCGTTGTGCTGCGTCACCTCGTCCATCTGGGTCACGGCCTTGTTGACCTGATCGATGCCGGACGCCTGCTCGCCGCTGGCGGCCGCGATCTCGGACACGATGTCGGTGACCTTCTTGACCGAGGCGACGATGTCCGCGAGCGTCTGTCCTGAATCGTTCACCAGTCGCGAACCCTGCTCGACCTTGCTGACGCTGTCCTGGATCAGCGCCTTGATTTCCTTGGCCGCCTCCGCGCTGCGCGAGGCGAGCCCGCGCACCTCCGAGGCCACCACCGCGAAGCCGCGCCCCTGGTCACCGGCCCGCGCGGCCTCCACGGCGGCGTTGAGGGCGAGCAGGTTCGTCTGGAACGCGATCTCGTCGATCACGCCGATGATGTCGGCGATCTTCTTGCTCGACGTGTTGATCGCGGACATCGCGTCGACCGCCTGTGAGACGACCGCGCCCCCCTTCTCAGCCTGGGTGCGCGCCGCGGCGGCGAGCTGGTTGGCTTGAGCGGCGTTGTCGGCGTTCTGGCGCACGGTCGAGGTCATCTCCTCCATCGACGAGGCCG
>JAFEDP010000099.1 GCA_018241545.1 Pseudomonadota bacterium | reverse complement strand
CACGCCCTCGTTCTGCGCCCGCTCCGACTCCGGCAGCGGCTGGCGCAACGGTAGCGACGCGTAGGCCGGCTCGCGGTGGGAGCACATGATGCCTCGGCGCGTCGCGATCCCGGCGTCGAGCATCTGCTGCATGACCGCGCGCTGGTCCTTGCCGGGCGGTACGCGCACGCAGTAGCTCTGCCAGTTCGAGCGTGCCCAGCTGGGCTCTGGCGGGCGGGTCAGTCCGGGCACGTCGGCGAGCAGCGCGTCGTAGCGCGCCGCCCCGGCGCGACGCGCGGCGATGATCTCGGGCAAGCGCTTCAGCTGCTCGCGGCCGACGGCGGCCTGGATGTCCGTCATACGGTAGTTGTAGCCGAGCGTCGGGTACGACTCGAAGATCACCTGGTTGGAGCCGTGGCGCACCGTGTCGGGCACGCTCATCGCGTGCTGCCGCAGCAGCCGGAAGCGGGCGTCCCACGCGGCGTTCGACGTCGTCAGCATGCCGCCATCGCCCGTGCTCATGACCTTGCGCGGATGGAACGAGAAGCACGCGATGTCGCCGTGCGGACGGCCGACCTTGTGCCACTCGCCCTGCCACAGGATTTCGCTGCCGATCGCGCAGGCCGCGTCCTCGATCAGCGGCAGGCCGTGGCGGCGCGCCAGCGGCACGAGAGCGGCGAGGTCGCAGGGCATGCCCATCTGGTGCACGCAAAGGATCGCCTTGGTGCGCGGGGTGATGGCGGCCTCGACCTGGGCCGGTTCCATGTTGAAGGTGGCCGGTTCCACGTCGACGAACACCGGCACGCCGCCGCAGTAGCGCACCGCGTTCGCCGTCGCAATGTAGGAGTGACTGACGGTGATGACCTCGTCACCCGGGCCGACGCCGACCGCGAGCAGCGCGAGGTGCAGCGCGGTCGTGCAGTTCGACACGGCGCAGGCGTGCGCCGCGCCCACGTAGGCCGCGAACTCCTTCTCGAACGCCGCGACCTCGGGTCCCTGCGTGATCCAGCCGCTCAGGATGACGCGGCGCGCGGCGTCCGCCTCGCGTTCGTCCATCACCGGCTTGATGATCGGGATCATGCTCAGGCCGCCTGCGCGCGCTGCGCGCGCCACCAGGCCACCAAGCGCCGCAGGCCCTCGTCGAGCCCGACCTCGGCGCGGAAGCCGAGCAGTCGCTCGGCCTTGGACGTGTCGGCAAGGCGGCGCGAGACCGGGTTGACCTTGCGCTCGGGGCCGTACTCGGGCTTCAGGCTCGAGCCCATCACGCGCAGTAGCGCCGCCGCGAGGTCGTTGAGGCTGGTCTCGGTGCCGCTAGCGACGTTGAACACGTCATCGGTGACCTCCGACTGCAGCGCGAGGATGTTCGAGCGCGCCACGTCCTCGATGTACACGAAGTCCATGGTCTGCTTGCCGTCACCCAGGATCAGCGGCGGCTGGCCGGCATTGATGCGTTCCATCCAGCGGATCAGCACCTCGGTGTACTTGCCGTGGATGTCCATGCGCGGCCCGTAGACGTTGAAGTAGCGCAGCGCCACGTAGGGCAGCCCGTACATGTCGTTGAACGAGCGCAGCAGGCCCTCGAGCATGATCTTCGTCGCGCCGTACCACGTGCGGTTGTTGTACGGGTGATGGTCCTCGCGCGTCGGGAAGGTGTCGGCGAGCCCGTAGATCGACGCGGTCGAGGCGGTCACGAACTTCTTGACGTTCGCCTGCTGCGCTGCCTCGAGCACGTTGAAGCTGCCGTCGCACATGACCTCGAGGGCCTCGCGCGGCTCCGCGGCGCAGGCCGTGATGCGCAGCGTCGCCATGTGCACGACGGCGTCGATCCCGGCCATTGCGCGACGCACGGCGGCGACGTCGCGGATGTCGTCGCGCAGCAGCGTGACGCGCGGGTCCTTGAGCGACGCCTCGACGTTGGCGAGGGTGCCGCGGTTGAGGTTGTCCATGATCACGATCCGCGCCGGCGAGTGGTCGCGCAGCAGCAGATCGATCGTGGTGGAGCCGACCAGGCCGCAGCCGCCGGTCACGAGGATGCTAGCGCCATTGATGTTCATGGGGGTGTCGCTGTCAGTTGGAAGGGGTGGATTTCGACGAGCGTACCGGCCGCGCCGGGTTGCCGGCGACGCGCGCGCCCGCCGGCACGTCTCGGATCACGTTGCTGCCGAGCCCGATCAGCGCGCCAGCGCCGATCGTGATGCCATTCATGAGTCGACTACCGCTGCCGACGTAGGCATTGTCGCCGATGCGGGTGCTGCCCGCGACCGTCACGTTGGCGCCGACCAGCGCGTAGTCGCCGATCACGGCGTCGTGGTGGATCACCGTGTTCGGCAGGATGCAGACGTGGTCGCCGATGACCGCGTTGGCGGTCACGACGACACCGGCCATGATCAGCACGTTGCGGCCGATGCGCGCCAGCGGGGAGACGCTGGCGCGCGGGTGGATGACCCGGGCCCAGCGGGCCGGTTCAACCCCGAGGCCGGCGATCACCTCGCGCCGCTGCCGATACGAGGTCGGACTGCCGGGCACGGCCAGCACGGCGCAGTCCGGCCGGTCGGCCAGCACCGAGCGCGCGAACACGGTCGGGCCGAACGGCGACCGGCCGTGCTTGGCGGGCGTGTCGTCGACGAAGCCGGCGAGCGCGTAGCCGTCGTCGAGGCAGGCGAGTGCCTCGACGGCGTTCCCGTTGAACGGAAAGATCAGCAGCGGCCGTGCCGTACCGTCGGCCATCGGGCGGGCGACCGCCGCCTCAGGAGGCGGCGGCGAGGCTGGCACCCGCGAGGCCGCGCACCGCACGGCACACGGTCTCGCACTGCTCGGCGGTCAGTTCGGGGAACATCGGCAGCGACAGCACCTCGTTCGCGGCCGCCTCGGCGAGCGGGAAGTCGCCGACCTTGTACCCGAGATCCGCAAAGGCCGGCAGCAGGTGCACCGGGAACGGATAGTGGATGCCGGTCTGGATGCCCTGCGCCTGCAGCGCGTCCTGCCAGGCGGCGCGCTGCTTCGTGCGGATCGCGTAGATGTGGTAGACGTGCCGGTTGTAGGCCTCGGCGTGCGGAGTGGTGACGCCGCTGTCCGCCAGGCCGCGGTCGTAGCGGGCTGCCGCGGCGCGGCGCGCCTCGGTCCAGCGCTCAAGGTAGCGCAGCTTGACGCGCAGAATCGCGCCCTGGATGCCCTCGAGCCGGTAGTTGTAGCCCTTGAGCACGTGGTGGTACTTCTTCTCGGCGCCCCAGTCGCGCAGCATGCGGATCGTGCGCGCGAACTCCGGGTTGCCGGTGGCGACGAGGCCGCCTTCGCCGTACGCGCCGAGGTTCTTGCCAGGGTAGAAGCTGAAGCACGCCATGTCGCCCATGCTGCCGGCGCGCCGGCCCTTGTACTCGGCGCCGTGGGCCTGGGCGGCGTCCTCGACCACGAGCAGCTTGTGGCGGCGTGCGATCTCGAGGATCGGGTCCATGTCCGCGGTCTGGCCGTGCAGGTGCACCGGCATGATGACCTTGGTGCGCGGCGTGATCGCCTGCTCGATGCGGGCCGGGTCGATGTTGAGCGTGCGCGGATTGATGTCGACGAACCGTGCGCGCGCGCCGCAATAGTCGATCGCCGAGACCGTCGCCATGAACGTGAACGGCGTCGTGATCACCTCGTCGCCGCGGCCGACGCCGGCGGCCAGCAGCGCCAGGTGCAGCGCGCTCGTGCCGGAATTCACGCCGATGCCGATCTTGGCGCCGGAGTAGGCGGCGAACTCCTCCTCGAACTTGGCCACCTCCGCGCCGAGCGTGAACTGGCAGGTGTCCAGCACGTGCTGGATCGCGGCGTTGACTTCATCCTTGATGCTGGCGTACTGCGCCTTCAGGTCGACGAACGGGATCACGATGCCTTCCTCTTGTTCTGGATGTAGACGGTCTCGCCGCGGCCCCGCATGGAGCTGGTCGCGGCCTCGATGAGTTCGACGACGCGCAGGCCCAGGTGGCCGTCGGTCTCGGGGACCTTGCCGTTCACGATGCAGTCGACGAAGTGCTCGCCCTCGAGGCGCAGCGCCTCGGTGGTGGCGAGCCGCGGCGCCCACATGTCGCCGGTGCGGTAGCCGACGCGCATCTCCTGGATCTGCTTGGGATCGTCGGTGAAGCTGATGCCCTTGTCGTAGACCTTGACCTTCTCGCTGGGCTCCAGGTCGTCGTAGGTGATCATCTTCTTGCTGCCGCCCACCAGGATCTGGCGCACCTTCACCGGCGCCAGCCAGCTCACGTTGGTGTGCGCGATCGTCCCGGACTCGTAGAACAGCGTGATGTAGGCGAGGTTCTCGGGCGTGCCCGGGAAGTGGTTGGTGCCGCTTGCCGAGACCGCGATCGGGTGTTCGCCGAGCAGGTAGTCGAGAATCGAGAAGTCGTGCACCGCCAGGTCGGAGATCACGCTGACGTCGCGCTGGAACAGCCCGAGGTTCACGCGGATCGAGTCGTAGTAGTAGATGCGCCCGAGCTCACCGGCGCGGATCAGCTCGCCCATCTTGCGCACGGCGCCGGTGTAGATGAACGTGTGGTCGACGAGCAGCACCAGCTTGCGCTTGTCGGCCTCGGCGACCAGCTTCTGCGCCTGCAGCGAGGTCTCGGCCATCGGCTTCTCGAGCCACAGGTGCTTGCCCGCCTTGAGGGCGGCCATGCCGAGCTCGAAGTGGGTGCTGACGGGCGTGGCGATGGCGATCGCGTGAATGTCGGGGTCCTTGAGCAGGTCCTGGAAGTCGGTCGTCACCTTGACGGCCGGGAAGCGCCGCTTGACGGTCTCGAGCTTCTTGGGGTCGAGGTCGGCGACCGCGGCGATGTTCGCGCCCGACGCTTCCGCGAAGTTCCGAACCAGGTTCGGGCCCCAGTATCCGTATCCGATGACGCCGATATTGATCATTGAAGAGTCCTTCGCTGGTTCACTTGGGCTTGCGGGTGTCGCCGATCACTCGCGCCGGCACGCCGGCGACGATCGCGAAGGGCGGCACGTCCTTGGTGACGACCGCGCCCGCGCCAATCAGCGCGCCCTCGCCGACGGTGATGCCGGCGACGATCGTCGCGTTGGAGCCGATTGAGGCGCGGCGCGCGATGCGAGTGGGCACGACCGACCAGTCGGCTTCCGTCTGCAGCGAGCCGTCGGGATTGGTCGCGCGCGGGAAGCGGTCGTTGGTGAACATCACGCCGTGACCGATGAACACCTCGTCCTCGACGGTCACACCCTCGCAGATGAACGTGTGCGAGGACACCTTGCAGTTCGCGCCGATGGCGGCACCCTTCTGGATCTCGACGAAGGCGCCGATCTTGGTGCTGTCGCCGATGCGGCAGCCGTAGAGATTGACGAGCGTCGGCTGGAAGATCCGGACGTCCCTTCCGAGAACCACTGAATCGGCGACTGGCATCTGCTCCTCGCTTGCGGTACTGCCGTGGACGCGGCGCTCAGGCGGCCTGCGGCCAGAGGCGCACGATAGACTCATGGAGCGGTGCGCGACCGGTCGCACGCCTCACTTTTGCAGCCTCGCGTAGCGGGCGTCCGCGCGTGCATCGCGCATCCGGGCGGTGTGTCGAGTGCCTTTACAAGAGAATGAGTCCCTTCCCATCCCGACGGGCTCGCATCCTACGCTGCGCCGCAACAGCCTAGTAGACCATGCCGCCGCAACGGGCATTGTGACGCGGTTTGAGACGTTGGAACGGACCGCGCCAGGCCGCTCACGCGCCCGCGCAGCCCGCGCGCCTCGTCGGCCGGTGGCGCGAGAGGGTGAGGCGAACGTCATCGATTCCAGGATCGGTTGTCGGCGTTTTTTACATCGAGCTCGACGGCCGCCCTCCCGACGGCCCTGGTGAACCCGGCTATCAGCTCCGGGCACCGCCAAGAACGAGCCCCAAGACCGTGATTTCTGCGGACTGCGTCACGTTCGGCAGCCGCGCCGAGGGCCCCGCCGGCGCGCCGCACCAAGGCGGCCCGATGCTTGCATGGACTTAGGGGCGGGCCTTCGGCGCGACGTTGGTCGTTGTCGTTTTCGCCGCTGTCGAGACCGCGCAGATCGGGAGGATGCCGAATGAAGTTTTCAGGCCTATCAAGGACTTGGGCGATTTTTGCGGTGCTGGCGCTCGGATTGCCCGGCGCGGCCTACGCCTCCTGCTCGAGTCCGGCGAACCCGATCGAAGCGGAGAACTGCCTGCCCGGCACGCCCGACACCGTATGGGACATCCCGAGCGGGGATGCGGGCGACCCGACCATTCAGGGCTTCGCCGACCAGATCAGCGTGACTCCGGGGCAGACGATTAAGTTCCGGGTCAACACCCCGGCTAGCGCCTACACGATGACGGTCTACCGTCTTGGCTACTACCAGGGCAACGGTGCGCGCCAGATCGCCACCATTACTCCGTCCGCGAAGCTTCCGCAGTCGCAGCCGGCGTGCCTCACCGATTCGACAACGCTGCTGATCGACTGCGGCAACTGGGGGGTGTCCGCCTCCTGGACCGTGCCTGCCAACGCCGTGTCCGGCATCTACATCGTGGCGCTGAAGCGCAGCGACACCGGCGGCATGAGCCACATGGTCTTCATCGTGCGCGACGACACGCGCCACTCGGACATCCTGTTCCAGTCATCCGACACCAGCTGGCAGGCCTATAACGACTACGGCAACGAGAACTTTTACGGCTGCGGCAATTTCAACAGCGCCTGTCGCGCGTACAAAGTGAGCTACAACCGCCCGTTCCATACGCGCTCGTTCGAGCCGGAGACGTGGCTGTTCTCGGCCGAGTACCCGATGGTCCGCTGGCTAGAGGCCAACGGCTTCGACGTCAGCTACACCACCGAGACCGACACCGAGCGCTACAGCACGCTGCTGCTGAACCACAAGCTGTGGATCTCCAACGGCCACGACGAGTACTGGTCGTCGGGTGCGCGCGCCAGCGTCGAGGCGGCCGTCGCCGCGGGGGTCAACCTCGCGTTCCTCAGCGGCAACACGATGTACTGGAAGACGCGCTGGGAGAGCAGCATCGACGGCACGTCGACGCCCTACCGCACGCTCGTCTGCTACAAGGAGACCTGGGCGAACGCCAAGATCGACCCGAATCCCGCGTGGACGGGAACGTGGCGCGATCCCCGCTTCAGCCCGCCGTCCGACGGCGGCCGGCCGGAAAATGCGCTCATGGGCATGTGGTCGCGGATCGTCGGGACTTACAACGACGCGATCAAGGTGAATCAGGCCGACGGCCAGCTGCGCTTCTGGCGCAACACCGCCGTCGCCTCGCTCCCGAGTGGCGGCACGCAGACGCTGTCGGCGGCCAGCCTCGGCTACGAGGTGGACATCGACGAGGACAACGGCTACCGACCGGCCGGCATCATGCACCTGACGACGACGCCGGTGTCGACCACGACCGTGTGCCTGCTCGACTACGGCAGCACCACGGGTGCCTGCAACACGACTCACAACGTCACGCTGTTCCGGCACCCGAGCGGTGCGCTGGTCCTGAGTACCGGCACCTACTTCTGGTCGTTCGGTCTCGATGGCAATCACGACCTGTGGCAGTACGGCAGTCAGCCGGACGTCAACATGCAGCAGGCGACCGTGAACTTCCTCGCGGACATCCGCATCCAGCCCGCGACGCTGCAGAGCGGGCTCGTGGCGGCGACCGCCTCGACCGACACCACGCCGCCCATCTCGACGATCACGAGCCCGGCGGCGGGGGCGGTCGCGACCGTGGGGTCGGTGATGACCATCACCGGTACCGCCGCTGACCGCGGCGGCGGCGTGGTCGGCGGCGTCGAGGTCTCGACCGACGGCGGCGTTACGTGGCACCCGGCCACCGGGCGCTCGTCCTGGAGCTACGCGTGGCCAGTGTCCGGCGCGAACCAGACCACGATCATGAGCCGCGCGGTCGATGACAGCGGCAACATCGAGTCGCCGTCCGCGGGCATCACCGTCACGGTGGCGGGCGGCGGCTTCAACATCTGGCCGGCCGGCACGACTCCGGGACTGGCAGACGCCGGCGCCGACAACCCGGTCGAGCTCGGCGTCAAGTTCACGAGCGATGTGCCGGGTGCGATCAGCGGCATCCGGTTCTACAAGTCGGTGAACAACACCGGTCCGCACGTCGCCAACCTCTGGTCGGCTTCGGGCACTCTGCTCGCGTCCGCGAGCTTCACGGCAGAGAGCGCATCGGGCTGGCAGCAGGTCAACTTCGCGACTCCGGTGACGATCGCCGCGAACACGACCTACGTCGCCTCGTACCACTCGACGATCGGCCACTACTCGGCTGATTCGAACTACTTCGTCGGCAACGGCGCCGACAACCCGCCGCTGCATGCGCTGTCGAACGCAGCCGGCAATGGCGATGGCGTCTACGTCTACGGATCGACCAGCGCGTTCCCGTCCGCCTCGAACAATTCCACGAACTTCTGGGTGGACGTGGCGTTCCAGCCGTCGGTCACCCTGACGTCGCTGCAGATCACGCCGGCGAATCCGACGGTCGGGATCGGCAGCACCGTGGCTCTCGTGGCCACCGGCACGTACTCCGACGGCAGCACGCAGAATTTCACCGGCCAGGCCCACTGGTCGTCGTCGAACTCGGCGCTGGTCAGCGTCAGTGGCACGGGCGTCCTGACCGGCGTCGCGAGTGGCACCGCGACGATCACTGCCTCGGTCGGAAGCGTCACGGCGACGACCCAGGCGACCGCCGCCATTGTCCCGCTGAGCGTCACCTCGACCTCGCTGCCCACGGCGGCCCAGAACGCGGGCTACACCGGCCCGGCGTTGGCGGCCACCGGCGGCACCCCGCCATACACCTGGACCGTGATCGGCGGCCTGCCGGCGGGCCTGACGCTGGGCAGCAGCACCGGCGTCATCAGTGGCATGCCGACCGTGGCCGGTACATTCTCGATCACCGTCCAGGCCACCGATTCGGCGACCACGCCGGCGACGGCGTCCGGCGCCGTGACGCTGGTGGTCAGCCCGGCCGGCGCGACGGCCTTCCCGGTGACCGCGGTCCCCGCGCTGCCGGACGCCGGCGCGGATAGCCCGGTGGAACTGGGCGTGAAGTTCCGAACCGACGTGACCGGGACCGTGACCGGAATCCGCTTCTACAAGTCCGCCGCCAACGCGGGGACCCATGTCGGCAACCTGTGGTCGATCACCGGTACGCTGCTCGCGACCGGCACCTTCGCGAACGAGAGCGCGTCGGGATGGCAGGAGCTCGTGTTCACGACGCCGGTGACGATCGCCGCGAATACGGATTACGTGGCCTCGTACCACGTCAATGCCGGTCACTACGCGGCGGACATCAACTACTTCTCCGGCAAGGGCGTCGACTCGCCGCCCGTGCACCTGCTCGCGGATGGCGTCGACGGCCCCAACGGCGTGTTCGTGTACGGGGCCGGAAGCGCGTTCCCGACGTCGACGAACAAGGCCGCGAACTACTGGGTGGATGTCGCCTTCCAGCGCGCCGCGCCAAGCTCGATCGTGATCACGCCGGCGAATCCGGTCGTGCAGCCGGGGACGACGCAGCAGTTCACCGCGACGGCGACCTACCCGGACGGCTCGACCGGTGATGTCAGCTCGCAGGCGTCGTGGAGTTCCTCCGACAC
>JAFEDP010000098.1 GCA_018241545.1 Pseudomonadota bacterium | reverse complement strand
GCGCTGGCGGCGGCGGTCGCGGCGGCCGGAGCGCACGCCACGCTCGCCGGCGGCGCCGCGACCTGCGGACTCGTGATCCGCTCCGGCGGCACCGTGGTCGACGCGACGGGCGAGGGGCTGCTGCGGGATCGGGGCGCGATCGCCGCCAGGCTGCTGGCGGCGCTGGCGGCCGGGGCGGCGCCGTGAGCCGGGCTCGCCTCACCGCCGCTGCCGGCCCGGTGATCCGGGCGCGCGCCGACGGTGCGTTCCACGTGCACGAGGCGCTCGCGGTCGGCCCGCAGCGGCTGCTCGGCGAGGTCATCCAGCTCGACGGCGACGAGCTCGTCGCCCAGGTCTACGAGGACACGACGGGACTCGTGCCGGGTGCCGCCGTGGTCGGCACGGGGCTGCCGCTCTCGGTGCGCCTCGGGCCGGGCCTGCTCGGCCACATCTTCGACGGCCTGCTGCGGCCGCTCGGCGGCGCTGCCGCGGGCACCGCGCGCGCGTTCGAGCCGACGGCGCGGGTCGGGGACGAACTGCGTCCCGGGCAGGCCTTCGGCAGCGTCGAGGTCGACGGCCGGCGCGAGCCGTGCGTCGTGCCGCCACCCGGCGGCGGCGTGCTGGTCGAGCTCGCGACCGCCGGCACCTACGGCGAGCGCGAACGGCTCGGCACGCTGCGGACGGCCGCGGGCGAGCGCGTGGCGCTGACGATGGCCGGCGACTGGCCGGTGCGCCGGCCGCGCCCGGTGGCGCGGCGGCTGCCGCCGGTCGGGCCGCTGATCACCGGGCAGCGCATCCTCGACACGCTGTTCCCGGTGGCGCGCGGCGGGCGCGCGGCGCTGCCCGGCGGCTTCGGCACCGGCAAGACGATCCTGCAGGAGGCCCTCGCCAAGTGGTGCGACGCCGACGTGATCGTCTACGTCGGCTGCGGCGAGCGTGGCAACGAGATGGCCGAGGTGCTCGACGAGTTCCCAAGGCTCGAGGACCCGCGCACGGGGCGGCCGCTGCTCGAGCGCGCAGTGATCATCGCCAACACCTCCAACATGCCGGTGGCGGCACGCGAGGCGAGCATCTACACGGCGGTCACGGTGGCGGAGTACTTTCGCGACCAGGGCCGGCACGTGGCATTGCTGGCGGACTCGACCAGCCGCTGGGCGGAGGCGCTGCGCGAGGTGTCGGGCCGGCTCGGCGAACTACCGGGCGAGGCGGGCTACCCGGCCTACCTGAGCGCGCGGCTGGCGGAGTTCTACGAGCGCGCGGCGCGCGTTGAGACGCTGGCCGGCGCGGAAGGCTCGCTGACGATCATCGGCGCGATCAGCCCGCCCGCGGGCGACTTCTCGGAGCCGGTGACGCTGCATACGCGTCGCTACGTGCGCTCGTTCTGGGCCCTCGACCCGGAGCGTGCCCGGGCCCGCTTCTACCCGGCGATCCATCCGCTGCAGTCCTACAGCGAGGACGCGCCGCGCCTCGCCGCCTGGTGGCAGGCGCACGGCAATAGCGACTGGGGGCGCCACCGCGAGCGCCTGCTCGAGCTGCTCGAGCGGCAGGCGCGCCTCGAGCGCATGGCGCGCATCGTCGGCCGCGAGGCGCTCCCGCCCGAGCAGCAGCTCGCACTGACGCTCGCCGACGTGGTCAACGAGGCGCTGCTGCGCCAGTCGTCGTTCTCGGTGGTCGACCGCTACTGCTCGCCGGAGCGCCAGTCGGCGATGGTGCGCCTCGTGGTCGACTTCATCGAGCGGGCGGAGCGGGCGGTGGCGCAGGGCGTTGCGCCGGCGGCGGTCGCGGCGCTCAGGACGCTCACGCACCTCAAGCGCGTGGGGGAGGCCCACGGCGAGGGGCACCTCGATGACATCGCCGACCTCGGGCGCCGGCTCGAGTCGGAACTGCACGCGCTGGAGCCCGACCATGCGGGCTGAGGTCTCCGCGGCCGGCGCCACCACCCGGATCGACGGGCCGCTGCTGTTCCTGAAACGCACGCTGGACGTCGGCCTCAACACCGCAGTGGCGGTGCGCGGCGCGGACGGCCGCGAGCGCATCGGGCGGGTCGCTGCGGTCAGCGAGCAGCAGCTCGTCGTCGAAGTGCTCGAGTCGACGACGGGACTCGGGCTTGCGGACACGACGGTGGTGGCGCGCGGCGAGCCGCTCACGGTCGCCGTCGGGCCCGGGCTGCTCGGGCGCGTCTTCGACAGCATCGGCCGGCCGCTCGACGGCGGTCCGCCGATCGCCGCGCGCGAGCGGCGGCGCGTCGACGGCGGGGTCATCAACCCGGCGACGCGGGCGTTGCCGCGCGACTTCATCGAGACCGGGATCACGACCATCGACCTGATGAACAGCCTGGTGCGCGGCCAGAAGCTGCCGATCTTCTCCGGCGGCGGACTGCCGCACGACCGGCTGGTCACCGAGATCGCATTGCGCGCTCGCCTGCGGGCCGCCGACGCTGGCCGCTTCGCGGTGGTGTTCGCCGGCATCGGCATCTCGCACGACACCGCGACCGCGTTCCAGTCGGCGCTCGCCGACAGCGACGCGCTCGCGCGCACGGCCATGTTCCTGAACCTGGCGGACGAGCCAAGCTCGCAGCGGCTGCTGACGCCGCGCGTGGCGCTGACGGCGGCCGAGTACCTGGCCTTCGACGAGGGCCACCACGTGCTCGTCGTCATGACCGACATGACGAACTACTGCGAGGCGCTGCGCGAGGTGTCGGCGAGCCATGGCGAGGTGCCGAGCCGCAAGGGCTACCCGGGCTATCTGTACTCGGACCTCGCCGGCATCTACGAGCGCGCCGGTTGCATCCACGGCCGTCCGGGTACCGTGACGCAGCTGCCGGTGCTGACGATGCCGGCCGACGACATCGGCCATCCGATCCCGGACCTGACGGGCTACATCACCGAGGGTCAGATCGTGCTGGACCGGGAGCTCGACCGGCGCGGACTGTATCCGCCGGTCAAGGTGCTGCCGAGCCTGTCGCGACTGATGTCGGCCGGTACCGGCCGCGACTACACCGACCCCGACCATCCGGCCCTCGCCAACCAGCTGTTCGCGGCCTACGCCCGCGCGGTGCGGCTGCGCGTGCTGTCGAGCGTCATGGGCGCCGAGGGGCTCGGGCCGGTCGAGCAGGCGTTCCTCGCCTTCGGCGACCGCTTCGAGCGCGACGTCGTCGCGCAGGACGGCCACCGCACGCTCGAGGACAGCATGGCCGCGGGCTGGCGCGCGCTCGCCGGACTGCCGCTCGAGGAACTGACGCGACTGTCGCCGGCGCAGATCGCCGCGCACCTTCCGGGCGGCCCGCATGGCGCAGCGTGAGCTCGCGCCGACGAGAATCGCGCTGCTCGAGCTCCTCGAGGAGCGTGGCAGCGCGCGCGAGGGCTACGCGCTGCTCGACGAGAAGCGCACGCTGCTGGCCGCGCGCATGCTGGCGCTGCTCGCCCGCCACGCCGCGGCCTGCCGCGACTGGCGCGCGGCGCTCGACGCGGCCGAGCGCGCGCTCGCCGCGGCGCTCGATCGCCACGGCGTGCGCGAGCTCGAGTGGGCGCCCGAGGATCCCGTGCCGGCGCTCGCTGCGCTGCACGAGCAGCGCGTGCTCGGCGTGCGCGTCCCGCAGGTGACGCCGGCCACCGAGCCGCCCCCGGCCTCGGTGCCGCCGGATGCCGCATCGCCGGAGCGTGCGGCCGCGCGCGAGGCCTACCGGCGCCTGCTCGAGCTCGCGCTCGCGCTCGCCGCCAGCGAGTGCGCCCTGTGGCGGCTCGCGGACGAGTACCAGCGCACCGAGCGCCGCGCCGGGGCGATCGAGCACCTGCTGCTGCCCGAGCTCGAGCGCGACATCGCCGTGATCGAGGCTGCGCTCGAGGCGATCGAGCAGGAGGAAGCGCTGCGGGTGCGGCGCGCGCGCGCCGCACCGCGCGCGGGCGCGGGCGCGCTTGAGTCGGGTGGTACGTATGCGGGAAGATAGCGGTTTTCGGCCACGCGCCGCCCCACGGATCCGCCGCCGATGAGCACCGAACGCGACGACGTGCTGCACAGCTGGTGCGTCCAGGCGGACTGGGACGCCCCGACCATCGTCGGCGGTGCCGGGGCGCACTTCTTCGACGCGGCCGGGCGCTCCTACCTCGACATGAGCAGCCTCGCCGAGTGCACGAATCTCGGCCATCAGCATCCGGCGGTGGTGCGCGCCATCAAGGCCCAGGCCGACCGGCTGTGCTTCGTGACCGCGGCCTGGGGCGCCGAGCCGCGCGCGGCGCTGGCGCGCGCGCTGCTGGAGCGCTCGGGCTTCGAGGGCGGGCGCGTGTTCTTCACGCTCGGCGGCGCCGACGCCAACGAGCATGCCGTCAAGTTCGCGCGCCAGGCCGGCGCGCGCCCGCGCGGCCTCGTGGTGACGCGCGAGCGCTCCTACCACGGCGCGAGCTACGCGACGATGGCGCTGTCGGGGGACGCCCGCACCGCGACGCAGGTCGACCCGGACGCCTTTGGCGTCGTGCGCGTGCCGCCGCCGTACGCCTACCGCTGCCCGTTCGGCACCGATGACCCGGTCGACTGCGGCGAGCGCGCCGCGCGCCACGTGGGCGAGGCGATCGACCGCGCCGGCGCCGGCCGGGTGGCGGCGGTGCTGATGGAGGCCAACGCCGGCACCAACGGCATTGTCGCGCCGCCGAACTTCTGGCCGCGGCTCCGCGATGAGACGGCGAGCCGCGGCGTCTACCTGATCGCCGACGAGGTCATGAGCGGGTTCGGGCGCTGCGGCGAGTGGTTCGCCTGGCAGCGCCACGGTGAGGACGGCCGCCCGGACCTGATGACGCTCGCCAAGGGTCTCACCGGTGCGCACCTGCCGCTCGGCGCGGTGGTGCTGTCGCGGGACGTCGCCGCGCGCCTCGAGCACGAGATGCTGTACACCGGCCTGACGTACTGCGGCCATCCGCTCGCGTGCGCCGCCGGCGTCGCCGCGCTCCAGGCCTACGCCGATGAGCGCCTGATCGAGCGCTCGCGCACGCTCGGCGCGTGGCTGTACCGCGAGCTCGGCGCGCTCAAGGCACGCCACGCCGTGATCGGCGACGTGCGCGGCGGCGACGGTCTGTTCGCGGTGCTGGAACTGGTGGCCGACCGCGCGAGCCGCGCGCCGCTCGCGCCCTGGCCGCAGACGCCGCCGCCGCTCCGGCAGCTGCTGAGGCGCGCGCTCGATGCCGGCGTGTCCTTCGCCACGCGCGGCAACCTGATCATCATCGCCCCGCCGCTCGTGATAGCGGAACGGGATCTTGCGGATGCGGTCGCGCTGCTCGACCGCCTGCTCGGGGAGACCAGCTGGTCATGAGCTTCAAACTGACGTACGCGACGATGTTCAATCCGCCCGAGGAGATGCACGTGCGCTTCGAGGCCGCGGTGGCCCGCACGCGCACGGCGCTCGGCGCGCGTCACCTGCTGCACATCGATGGCCGGGACGTCGAGGGGGCCGCGGTCATCGACAAGACCAGCCCGATCGACGGCGCGCTGCTCGGCCACTTCGCGGCGGCCGACACCGGCCAGGTCGCGGCCGCGGTGGCGGCGGCGAAGCGGGCGTTCTCGACCTGGCGGTCGACGCCGCTCACGGAGCGCGTGCGGCTGTCGCGGCGGGTCGCCGCGCTCATCGAGGAGCGCGTGTACGACATCGCCGCGGCGCTGTGTCTCGAGGTCGGCAAGAACCGGCTCGAGGCGCTGGCCGAGGCGCAGGAGACCGCGGACTTCTTCAAGGGCTATGCCGACGACTTCGAGGCGCAGCGGGGCTTCGACCGGCCGCTGCCGGACGACCCGCTGACCGACTTCCGCTCGCACAACCGCAGCGTGCTCAAGCCGCACGGCGTGTGGGTCGTGATCTCGCCGTTCAACTTCCCGCTGGCGCTCGCCGGCGGCCCGACCGCGGCGGCGCTCGTGACGGGCAACACCGTGGTGGTCAAGGGCGCGAGCGACACGCCGTGGGCGATCCGGCTGCTCGCCGACTGCGTGCGCGACGCCGGCTACCCGCCGGGCGTGTTCAACTTCGTGGCCGGCGGCGGCGCGACCGTCGGCGAGGCGCTGGTCGGGCACCCGGACGTCGCCGGCATCACGTTCACCGGCTCGCACGAGGTCGGGATGGCGCTGTCGCGGCGGATGGTCACCGGCGCCTACGCGCGGCCGTGCATCACCGAGATGGGCGGCAAGAACGCGGTGATCGTGACGGCCGCCGCGGACCTGGACCGGGCGGCGATGGGGATCGTGCGCTCCGGCTTCGGCCTGTCGGGCCAGAAGTGCTCGGCGACGTCCCGGGTCTACGTGGCGCGCGAGGTCGCCGACGCGCTGATCGGCAAGCTGCTCGACAAGACGCATGCGATTCGGGTCGGCGACCCGACCGTGCGCGAGCACTGGCTGGGACCGGTGATCAACACCGGCGCGGTCGCCAAGTACCTGCGCTACGCGTCGGAGCTCGGCGGCGGCGGGGCGCGCGTCCTCACCGGCGGCAAGCGCCTCGGGGACGGAGCGCTCGCGTCCGGCTGCTTCGTGGCGCCGACCATCGCCGAGGCGCCGCACGACCACCCGTTGTTCGGCATCGAGATGTTCCTGCCGGTCGTGATGGTGGGTCGCGTCGCGACGCTCGAGGAGGGCATCGCGCGCGCCAACGACTCGCCGCTCGGGCTGACCGCAGGTTTCTACGGCAGCGGGGCCGAGGCGCGCACCTTCCTCGACACGATCGAGGCGGGCACCGTCTACGTCAACCGGCCGCAGGGCGCGACCACGGGCGCCTGGCCGTGGTACCAGGCCTTCGTGGGCTGGAAGGGCTCGGCCTCGACCGGCAAGGCGATCGGCTCGTTCTACTACCTGCCGCAGTACCTGCGCGAGCAGTCGCAGACGGTGGTCGAGTAACCGTGCCCATCGTCACGCTGCGCGAGGCGATCGAGGCCCACGTGCGCGACGGCGATGCCGTCGCGCTCGAGGGCTTCACGCACCTGATCCCGTTCGCGGCCGGCCAGGAGATCATCCGCCAGGGCCGGCGCCGCCTGCACCTGATCCGCATGACCCCGGACCTCGTCTACGACCAGATGGTGGGCGCGGGCTGTGCGCGGGCGCTGACGTTCTCGTGGGGCGGCAATCCCGGGGTCGGGTCGGCGCATCGCATCCGCGAGGCGATCGAGGCCGGCTGGCCGCAGCCGCTCGAGGTCTGCGAGCACTCCCACGCCGGGATGGCGGCCGGCTACGTGGCGGGCGCCGCGCGCCTGCCGTTCGGCGTGCTGCGCGGCTACCTCGGCACCGACCTGGCACGCCACAACCCCGCCATCCGCTCGGTCGAGTGCCCGTATACGGGCGAGCGGCTCGCGACGGTGCCGGCCCTCAATCCGGACGTCACGATCCTGCACGCGCAGAAGGCCGACCGGTCCGGCAACGTGCTGATCAGCGGCATCCTCGGTGCCCAGAAGGAGGCCGGCCTCGCGGCGCGCAAGCTCCTGGTCACGGTCGAGGAGGTCGTCGAGGACCTCGCCGCGCCGATGAACGCCGTGGTGCTGCCACACTGGGTGATCACGGCGGTGGCGTGCGTGCCGGGTGGCGCCTGGCCGTCCTACGCGCGCGGCTACTACCCGCGCGACAACGCTTTCTACATCGCCTGGGACGAGATCTCGCGCGACCGGCAGCGCTTCACGGACTGGATCGCGCGCTACGTGCACGGCACGCCCGACTTCGCGGGCTTCCTAGCGCGGCTGCGCGCCGACGGGGGGCTCGCATGAGCAGCGTACGCGCGGCGGCGCCGTGGACGCCGGACGAGATGATGACCGTGACCGCGGCGCGCATGCTGTGGAACGGCTGCGTGTGCTTCGTCGGCATCGGCCTGCCGTCGGCGGCGGCCAACCTCGCGCGACTGCTGCACGCGCCGCAGATCGTGCTGATCTACGAGTCGGGGACCATCGGCACGCGCCCGGAGGTGCTGCCGCTGTCGATCGGCGACGGCGAGCTCGCCGACACCGCGGCCGCGGTCGTGCCGCTGCCGGAGATCTTCGCCTACTGGCTGCAGGGCGGGCGCATCGACGTCGGCTTCCTCGGTGCGGCGCAGGTCGACCGCTTCGGCAACCTCAACAGCACCGTGATCGGGCCGTATGCACGGCCCAAGGTGCGCCTGCCCGGTGCCGGCGGCGCGCCCGAGATCGCCGCGCACGCGCGCCAGGTGTTCGTGGTGCTCAAGCAGTCGGCGCGTTCCTTCGTCCCGAAGCTCGACTTCGTCTCGAGCGCGGGCTTCCTCGACGGCGGCGGGGCGCGTGGCCGCAGCGGTGCGCCCGGCGCCGGACCACAGGCGATCATCACCGACTACGGCGTGCTCCGGCCGCAGCCCGGCACGGAGGAGTTCGCGCTGGTCGCCCGCTACGAAGGGGTGGATCCCGCCGATGCGGTGCGCGCCACCGGCTGGCCGCTCGCGGTGGCCGAGCGGCTCGAGGTGATCGCGCCGCCCACGACCGTCGAACTCGAGGCGCTGCGCGCGCTGCACGCCCGTACCCAGACGGCCCATAGCCGACCGGTTGAGCTGCCGGTCTAGAGGAACGACATGAAGCACCCGCACATCAAGACCGAACTGCCCGGCCCGAAGGCCCGCGAGCTGCTCGCGCGCGACGCCGCGGTCGTCTCACCGTCCTACCCGCGCGACTACCCGTTCGTGATGTCGCACGGCCGCGGCGCGGAGATCTGGGACGTCGACGGCAACCGGTTCCTGGACTTCGCCGCCGGCATTGCGGTGTGCAGCACCGGCCACAGCCACCCGCAGGTGGTCGCTGCGATCAAGGACGCCGCCGACCGCTTCCTGCACATCTCCTCCGACTACTGGCACGAGGGGCAGATCCGGCTCGGCGAGCGCATGAACGAGCTGGCGCCGATGAAGGAGCCGGTGATGAGCTTCTTCGCGCAGTCCGGCACCGAGGCGGTGGAGGGCGCGCTCAAGCTCGCGCGCTTCGTCACCGGCCGGCCGCGCTTCATCGGCTTCCTCGGCGGCTTCCACGGCCGCACCATGGGGTCGCTGTCGTTCACCTCCAGCAAGTACACCCAGCAGAAGGGCTTCTTCCCGACGATGCCGGGCGTCACGCACGTGCCGTACCCCAACAACTACCGGCCGCTGTTCGCCGGCGAGGACCAGGGGCAGGCGGTGCTGCGCTACATCGAGGACGTGCTGTTCACGAGCAACGTGCCGCCCTCGGAGGTCGCCGCGATCCTGGTCGAGCCGATCCAGGGCGAGGGCGGCTATCTGGTGCCGCCGGACGGGTTCCTGGCGGGGCTGCGCGCGCTGTGCGACCGGCACGGCATCCTGCTGATCTTCGACGAGGTGCAGTCCGGCATCGGCCGCACCGGCAAGATGTTCGCCTGCCAGCACTGGGACGTCGTGCCCGACATCATGTCGCTGGCCAAGGGGCTGGGTTCGGGCCTTCCGATCGGCATGGTCGTCGCCAAGAAGACCGTGATGTCGAAGTGGACCCGCGGCGCGCACGGCAACACCTACGGTGGCAACCCGATCTGCTGCGCCGCGGCGCTCGCGACCATCGACCTCGTCGCCGGCGGCCTGTGCGCCAACGCGGCGCGCGTCGGCGAGCACTTCCAGGCGCGGCTGCGGGAGCTCGCCGGCCGCTACGAGGTGATCGGCCAGGTGCGGGGCCGGGGCCTG
>JAFEDP010000097.1 GCA_018241545.1 Pseudomonadota bacterium | reverse complement strand
CAAGGCGCGCCCGGCATGAGCGCCGCGACCCCGCTCGCCCCGCCGTCGGAATCGACGGTCGACGCCCGCAACCCGTGGCTCGGGCTCGCCTCCTTCACCGAGGAGACCCGCGACTACTTCTACGGGCGCGAGGAAGAGGTCGCCGAGCTCGCGCGGCGCGTGCAGAGGAAGCTCCTCACGGTGCTGTTCGGCCAGTCCGGCCTCGGCAAGACCTCGATCCTGCGCGCCGGCCTCGTGCCGCGGCTGCGCGGCCAGGGCTACTGCCCGGTGTACGTGCGCATCGACTACGGGCGCGAGGCGCCCGAGCCCGCCGAGCAGATCAAGGAGGCGATCGCGCGCACCGCGCGCCGCTCCGGCGAGTGGACCCAGGCGGGCGTGGCCGTGCAGGGCGAGTCGCTGTGGGAGTTCCTGCACCACCGCGACGACGTGCTGCGCGACGAGCAGGGCCAGACGCTGGTGCCGCTGCTGATCTTCGACCAGTTCGAGGAGATCTTCACGCTGGCGCAGAGCGACGACTTCGGCCGGGCGCGCGCCGCGCGCTTCATCGCCGACCTCGCCGACCTGGTCGAGAACCGCCCGCCGAAGGAGTTCGAGGCGCGCCTCGAGCAGGACGACTCGGCGGCCGAGCGCTTCGACTTCGCGCGCAGCGACTACCGCGTGCTGATCTCGCTGCGCGAGGACTACCTGGCGCCGCTCGAGGGCCTCAAGGCCTCGATGCCGAGCGTGACGCAGAACCGCCTGCGGCTCGCGCCGATGACCGGCCGCCAGGCGCTCGAGGCGGTGCTCAAGCCAGGGCGCGGCCTGGTCTCGCAGGAGGTCGCCGAGGCGATCGTGCGCTTCGTCGCGGGCGGTGCCGAGATCGCCAACGCCGAGGTCGAACCCTCGCTCCTGTCGCTGATCTGCCGCGAGCTCAACGACACGCGCCTCGCGCAGGGCAAGGCCGAGATCTCGCTCGACCTCCTGGCCGGCTCCCACGAGACGATCCTCGCCAACTTCTACGAGCGCTCGCTCGCCGACCAGCCGGCCTCCGTGCGCCGCATCATCGAGGACGAGCTGCTGACCGAGTCGGGGTTCCGCGAGAACGTGGCCGAGGAGCGGCTGCGCTCGCTGTTCGCCGCCGCCGGCGCCGCGCCGGAGGCGCTCGCGACCCTCGTCAACCGCCGCCTGCTGCGCATCGAGGAGCGGCTCGACGTGCGCCGCGTCGAGCTCACCCACGACGTGCTGTGCAGCGTCGTCAAGGGCAGCCGCGACGTGCGCCACGAGCGCGAGGCGCGCGACTCCGCCGAGCGGCTGCTGGCCGAGCAGCGCGAGCGCGCGCAGCGCGCCCGCGCCGCGCTCATCCGCGCCCGCCAGATCGCCACCGTCTGCATCGTGCTCGCGCTCGGCGCCGTGGTCGCGGCCGTGTTCGCCTACCTCTCGACGCAGCGCGCGCGCCGCGCCGAGCACGAGGCCGAGCTCACCCGCCAGCAGTCGGAGCAGGCGCGCGGCCAGGCCGAGCAGCTGCTCGGCTACCTGACCGAGGACTTCGCGCGCGAGCTCGAGGGCGTCGGCCGGCTCGACCTCGTCGCCGAGCTCGCCCGCCGCCAGGTCGAGTACTTCAAGGCGCTGCCGCCGGCGCTCAAGGGCGGCGACACGACCCGCAACGGCGCGCGCGCGATGGTCTACTACGCGCGCGCCATGCGCCAGCTCGGCAAGAACGAGGCCGGGCTCACCGCCGCGACCGGGGCGGCCGAGCTCCTGACGGGGCTGCAGCAGCGCGGCGACCGCAGCGAGTCCACCACCCTCTCGCTCGCGCTCGCGCTCGCGGTGCAATCGGCGATCCTGGGCAACCAGAACGACCCGGCGTCCACGCCGACCCTGCTGCGCGCGCGGGCGCTGGTCGAGCCGCTCGTCGCGGGGCCGCAGTCCTCGATCGAGGCGAAGCGCGCCTACGTCGAGATCCTCGAGCGGCTCGGGTTCGTCCAGAACCGCTCCAACCAGCTGCACGAGGGCATCGCCACGCTGACGCGCTGCATGGAGGTCGCCGACGCCGGCGGCGCGCACGACGTTGCCAACGCCGACTTCGCCGCGATGTATGCGAGTTGCGCCGCGTGGCTCCTCGAGGCGCGCGCCGACGTCGGCCAGGCCGCGGAGGCGCGGCGCATCGGCCTCGAGGCCCTCGCCCTGAACCAGCGCCTGCTCGAGGTGCGCCCCGCCTACCTGCGCGCGATCCGCGCAGGCGAGCTGCTCGGCTCCAACCTCGCGCTCGTGGCCGCCGACCAGATGGACAATGCCGAGGCCATCCGGCTGCTGGGACCGGCCGACGCGCTCGCCAAGATGCTGTGGAAGCTCGACCCGGGCAATCGGGTCGCGGCCAACAACGTCGCCGCGGGGCTCTTCAACCTCGGCGACGCGCTGTGGCAGTCCGGCCGGACCCGCGAGGGAATCAAGGTCCTGCTCGAGTCCGAGCCCGCGCTGCGCGCCGCCGAGCAGGGTGGCGCCTGGTTCGCGCTGAACGGCATCGCGAGCCGCATCGACATCTCCTGGAAGCTCGCCGACGCCGGCGACTTCGCCGGGGCGCGGCGCGTGGTCGCCGAGGCCACCGCACTGGCCGACCGCGTGCGGCAGATCGCCAAGCCCGGCAGCTTCGTGCTGCCCGGCGCCGAGTGTCGTCGCGACGGCGTCGAGTCCGGCCCCCGTTTCTACAGTGGCGACCTCGAGGGCGCGCTCGAACTGGCGGGGCGCTGCGTGAAGACGCTGCGCGCCGCACGCACCGAGGGCCCCGCCGAGGCGATCGAGCGCCAGTACGCGATGCTGCGCCACCTCGAGCTCCAGGGCGAGGCGCTGCTACACCTCGGGCGGCCCGCCGAGGCCCGCCCGGTGCTCGAGGAGGCGCTCAAGCTCCACCGCGAGATCCCGAACGACAGCACCGCGAACCTGCGCGACCGGCACCAGGTCGAGTCGATGCTGGCGCTCGCGCTCGCCGGCTCCGGCAAGCGCGCCGAGGCCGCCCAGTACGTCGCGCCCGCGATCGCGTTCCAGCGCGAGCTCCTCGCGCGCCGCGGCGACGACGTGTTCCGCGGCGTCGAGCTCGCGGTCGGGCTGTATGCCGAGGCCTCGGCCGACCCCGCGCGCCGCGCCGAGGCGCTCGCCGAGTCGTCGCGCCTGCTCGCCGCCCTGCCGCCCGCGGTGCAGCGCCTCAACAGCGTGCGCCTGTGGCGCACCGACATCGAGCGGGCCCGCGGCGCGGGCGGCTGAGCCGCCCGCGCCGACGGCGGCTCGCGGCCCTATCGTCCCACCCCGGAGCAGTCGACCGGGCAGCCGGCGCGCGCGCCGGCCTCAAGCTGGCCCGCGAGACGCTCACTTCTTGAAGAGCTCGCCCAGGGCCACGTCGATCACGTCGGCGTAGGTCTTGCCCATCGCCGCGAGCGAGGTCTGCGAGGAGTCGCCGAAGCCGACGATCGAGCGGTCCTTGGCGTCCCGCAGCTCGATGCGCAGGTCCAAGAGGTACATCCGCATGTCCCAGGCCCACTTGTCGACGTAGGTCACCACGTAGTCGGCATTCGGCACCGGGTCCGGCCCCGCCTTGGCGTTGAGGCCGCGGGCCTGCATCCGCTCGGCGATGATGGCCGCGAGATTGCGCTTGTCACTGGCGCTCTGCTCGACGTAGTAGACGCCCTTGCCGGCCACCTCGGAGGAGATCAGCAGCTGGCCCGAGTGGGTCGCGACGCACCCGGACAGCGCGGTCGCACCCGACAGAACCGCGAGGATCGCCACGAGCTTCTTGAGCATACTCATAGCCGTTCTCCGTTGCCGCCGTCACCCCTACTTCGGGGCCGCCGACAGCGCCCTGCGCACCGACTCGTCGCGGGCCAGCTGCGTGAACTTCATCTCGAAGTAGCTGGCCGCGCTCTGGGCGTTGTGAGACTGGAAGCCCGCCCCCTGCTCTTCCGTGCCGCTGCCCGAGCTCTTGGCGAGGAGCGCGCCATGATCGTCGTAGACGCTCAGCGTCATGTCCCAGTGCAGCACGAAGTGCATCATCGCGTCGGTCTTCCACTCGGCGATGCGCAGCTCGAGCTTGCGCGGTGCCGGGTCGGTGGCGCCGACGACCGTGTAGCCCTGGTTGTGCAGTGCCTTCGCGATTGCATCGCGCATCTCATCGGCCATCGGGCGTCCGCTCGCCGTGCGCACGTCGAAGGGATTGCCGAAGCCGCCGCGCTGCAGGCCGATGAAGTCCGGCTTCTTCTCGCCGCTCAGGATGTAAGGCCGCGCGTCGACGACCGAGAGCGCGAGGTTGCCGGTACCCGAGACCGGCAGGCTGGTCAGCGAGCCGGAATAGTCGTAGCGATTGCCGACGGCGCAGCCGCCGAGCAGCACGATCGCGGCAAGCGCACCCAGGCGCGTGACCGGGCGCAGAAGACGACGAACGTTCATGGGATCCCCTCTCGGTCTTGCCCAATGGTTCGGGCTGAGGCGGCAGCGCGCGCCGGCACGGGCGACGGACGGCAGACCCGGGATGGCGCCGCCGCGCCGCCGCAATGGCCCGGTAGCGCCAAGAGTCTCCGCCGCCGTCAGGGCATCGACCAGCAGGGAAGTCCGCAGGCTCGTCGCGCCGAGCGCGCGATGCGCCGCGTCAGAGCGCTCAGTCGGCGAGCGGCGTGGCGCTCACGAAACGTGCGAACAGGAGTGCGCCGCCGGCGGACACCAGCGCCGAGACCAGGAAGGCCGTCGAGTAGGTGTGCGTCGCCTCGACCAGCCAGCCGGTGATCGCGACGCCGGCGATGCCCGGGATCGTCGCGATGGTGTTGCTGAAGCCGATCAGCACCGGCGCGTGGCGCGGCGACAGGTCGAGCGGCACGGCGACGAAGCTCGAGGCGGCGAGCCCGATCCCGCCGGCCGCGACGCAGATGAGCCCGAGCGCGGGGCCGACCGACTCCGCGCCGCGCAGCAGCAGCAGGCACAGCGCCGCGACGCCGAGGCCGCCGGCGGTCGCGACCCGCCGCACCGTCGCGGTCGGGGCCCCGCGTGCGATCGCGCGGTCGCCGCCGGCGCCGCCGAGCTGCAGCGCCACGAAGTACGCGGCCCACGGCGCCGCGGCATAGAGGCCGGCGCCCGCGAGGCCGAGCCCGTGGGCCTCGTTGAAGTAGCTCGGCAGCCACGACACCAGCATGTACAGCGTCCAGTTGTGGCTGAAGTGCGCTGCGACGAGCGCCCACACCGCGCGCGTGCGCAGGATGCGCCCCCAGGGCGTCGCGGGTGCCGGGGAGCCCGTCTCCGCCGCGCGCCCGGCGGCCAGCAGCTCGCGCTCGGCCGTGCCGACGCGCGGGTCGCTCGCCGGGTCGTCGTGGACGTGCACGCTCCAGGCGGCCGCCCAGACCAGTCCCAGCACGCCGAAGACGTAGAAGCTCGCCGGCCAGCCGTAGCGCGCCGTCAGCCAGCCGGTCGTCGCGAAGCCCACGATCTGGCCGAGCGGGATGCCGCCCAGGAACCGGCCGATCGAGCGACCGCGCTCCGCGGCCGGGACCCAGCGGCCGAAGAGCTCGTAGCTCGCCGGCATCAGCACCGCCTCGCCGAGGCCGAGCCCGACGCGCGCGGCGAGCAGCAGGGCCACGGAGCCCGCCGCGGCGAGCGGCGTCAGGAGCGTGAACAGCGACCACCAGGCGACCGCGCCGGCGAGCACGCGCTTGCCGCCGAAGCGCCGCGCCAGGACGCCGCCCGCCACCTGGAACAGCAGGTAGCCGACGTAGAACGCCGACAGCACGAGCCCCTTGGTCGACTGGCTGAAGTGCAGCTCGGCGCGCATCGCGACCGCCGCCACCGCGATGTTCACGCGGTCGGTGTAGGCGAGGAACATCGCGAGCACGGCGAGCGCCACCAGCGTGTGGCGCCGCCCCCAGGCGGCACGCGGACGGGTCATCGGCATCGGGCCCCTGCCGGCCGCTCCCGCCGATGCCGGCGCGGCCCGCTGTTCGTTGTCGTGGCGCGCGACCCGGCGGGGATCGCGGCGCGGGCACCTTAGCGCGATTGGCGTGCGCCGCGCAAAGACCGGCGCCGCCCTGGGCGATGGCCCGGATCCGGCCGCTGCGCTACACTGCGCCGGTCATTTTGGTTGCGAGATCAAACGGTTATGAGTAGCCGCCGCGAGCCCGCCTCGCCCCTGCGCGCCGTCCGCGGCGCGCACGTGCGCCGCGCGGCCTCGCCCGAGCTGCCCGGATCCGATCCCCATGAGCGCGCCCGCCACGCCCACCGCCCCGTCGCCCGCGAGCCGCGCGGCGCTGCCGTGGCGCGTCGCGCCGCCGCTCCTCAGCACCGCGCTCGTCTACACCGCCGCCGGCGTCCTCGGCACGCTGCTGCCGCTTAGGTTCTCGGCGCTCGGGCTCACGCCCGGCCTCATCGGCCTGCTCGCCACCGCCGAGGCGCTCGGCTTCCTCGCCGGCTGCCTGCACGCGCATCGCCTGATCGCGCCGGTCGGGCTCGAGCGCGCCTACGCCGCCTTCGCCGGCATGAAGGCGGTGCTGATCCTCGCGCTGCACTTCGCCGCCTCGGTGCCCGCGCTCGCGCTGATCCGCTTCGGCATCGGCCTCAACGCCGCCGGCCTCGCGGTGATCGTCGAGAGCTGGCTGAACGCGCTCGTCAGCAACGAGCAGCGCGGGCGGCTGCTGACGCTGTACGTGCTGATCGTGGGGCTGACCTTCGGCGCCGGCCAGCTGATGGGCGAGAACCTCGACGTGCGCGGCCCCGAGCTCGTGATCCTCGCCGGCATCATCACGACGCTCGCGCTCGTGCCGATGGCGGCGATCGACGTGCGCGCGCCGCGCCTGCCGCACGAGGTCGAGCTCCGGATCCTGAAGGCGCTCAGGACCTCGCCGGTCAGCGTGCTCGCCTGCGCCCTCAACGGCCTGATCCTGACCGCGTTCACGACCGCGGGGCCCCTGTTCGGCGAGCGCATCGGCTTCGCGCAGCGCGAGATCATCGTGCTGATGGCCTGCGTGTCCCTCGGCGGCCTCGTGCTGCAGTGGCCGATCGGCTACCTGTCCGACAAGATCGACCGCCTGTACGCGCTGATCGGCCTCGGCGCCGGCACGCTCGCGGTCGCGCTCGCGCTCGCGACCGTCGACCGGCACACGCCCTTCCTCGTGCTGGCGCTGCTCTTTGCGGCGTTCGGCGGCCTCGCCGAGAGCCTCTACGCGGTGGGCGTCGCGCACGCCAACGACCGCGCCGACTCCGCCGACTACGTCGCGCTGTCCTCGACGCTGCTGTTCGTGTGGTCGGCCGGCGCCGCGGTGGGGCCGGCGGTCGGCTCGCTCGTCATGGAGCTCCTCCGCCCGAGCGCGTTCTTCGGCTACGCGAGCGTACTGACGCTGGCCTTCACGCTGTTCGCGATCTGGCGCCTGACGCGCCGGCGCCTCGAGCGTCCGCTCGAGACCCGCGAGGAGTTCCTGGCGTACCCGCAGACCTCGCCGGCCATCTACGAGTGGCTGCCGTACCACCGCGAGCCGCCACCGGCCGCGCCCGCGCCCGCGCCAGAGGAGACCGGTCACTGAGCGCGCCGGCGCCGGCGCCCGCTCAGTCGCGGCCGCTCGGCGCCTTCGGCAGCGGCGCCCCGGCGCGCGGCTCGATGCGGTAGCGCGCCAGCAGCCGGTGGTCGGCGCGGCGCCAGACGTCGACGCAGAACGCGAGCCGGCCGACCGCCGGACCCGGCGTCTCCCGTTGCAGCAGGAAGCTCACGAGGTCGGTGTCGCCGCGGCTCAGGACGGCGAGCCGGTAGACCACGAGGGTCGCGCGACGCGCGCGCCCGGCGGCGAGGAACGCCTCCCGGTCGAGCGGCTCGGCGCTCTCCGGGGAGAACTGCACGAAGTCCGGCTCGAGCAGCGCGGCGATCGTCGCCCGGTCACCGGCGGCGAGCGCCGCCGCGAGGCGGTTCTCGAGCGCGGTGTACTCGACAACCTCGCGCGTCGCCGTCGCGCCGGGCGGCGCGGCCGCCGGGACGGCCGCGAGCGCGGTGCCGGCGAGCGCCGCCGCGCACAGCGGCACGACGAGGCGGTGAAGGCTCATGAGCAGGCCACCCTCACGCCCGTCCTGCCGCCGCGCCGGCCGCTGCCTCGCCGGACCGGACGCCGTCAGTACGACAGCACGCAGCCGCCGGCGCCGCCGTTGAAGGCGTTGCTCCACAGCGACTGCACCGGGAAGGTCCCGGTCGAGAGCGTCACGTTGGCCGACGCGCCCTGGCCCGAGGAGATCCAGGCGCACTTGTCGCCGTTCTCGGCGCCGCTCGAATCGGTCCAGCCGGTGCTCGGGAACTGGTCGGTCACCGTCTCGCCCGCCTCGTGGCCCTCGACGATCGTGATGCCCGCCTTCGGACCGAGGCCGTTGAAGTTGGCCCCGCAGCTCGCGCCGGCGTCGGTGATGTACGGCAGGTTGGTGTAGGCGATGTTGCCGTACGAGGAGCTGGTCGAGCTGTGATACGCGCAGTACTGGGTGCCGAAGCCGCTCGAGCTGTTCTTGGTCGCGGTCGCGATCACGTACTGCGTGCTCGCGTTGCTGGCCGCGGTCGTGTTGCCGAAATGCGCCGCCGCGCGCACCGCCTCGTTGGCGAGCTGCGACTGGCGCGGGTGCGTCGGCGCCGCCGAGCCGTTGTCGTACCAGTAGGAGATGTACATGCCGGCCTGGTTGCCGGCCGCGGTGCCGGTGCCGTTGCAGTACACCGTGCCGGTCGCGACGCCCTGGCAGTACTGGGTGACGGAGTTGAACCAGGAGCTGCCGCCCATCCCCGCGAGGAAGCTCTCGAGGATCGCCGCCTCGCCGCTCGGGTCGTTGCCGTTCCACTGCGAGCCCCAGAACACGAGGTAGATGTGCGGCGCGGTCTCGACGCCGATGCCGCCGGTGCCGCCGCCGTAGGCGAGGTTGCCGCCGCTGGTGCTCGCCTTGGCGCCGCCGGCCTGCGCCGCGCGCATGCGCTGCGCGTCCTCGACGGTCGCGTGGATGATGGCCATCGGCTGGCCCTCCTCGATCTGCCGCGGGCCGCCGGCGACCCCCTCGTAGACCTTGGGCGCGGCCGGTGGCGCGGCGAGGGCCGCCGCGGACGCGGCCAGCAGCGATGCGGTGACGATGATTCGGATGTTCATGACTACTCCCGATGTATTAGTGGATACGCCGTGTCCGTCCGTCCGGGCCCGCGCCCGGACGCGCCCCCACGGGAACCGCCTGGCGGCGGACCTCCCGGACGACGCGTCTCCTTTATCGATCGTCGCCGACGCTAGCACGCGCAGGCGCTCGCGAGAACGCCTGCGTCGCCGCCGACACTAAAAAAGTACGAATATCGTCTAACGCGCGGCCGCCGACGGCGCGCCGAGGACGTCCGCGATCGGCGCGCCGGCCGCGGGGCGCACGCGCCGGTAGTCCTCGCCGACGAAGGCCGCGAGCGTCGCCGCCACCTGCGACTGGGTGACGAGCGGCACGTCGCGCCGCTCGCCGAGCGGCGCGGTGTCGGGACCCAGGACCGCGATCCAGATGTCGCCCGAGCCCGGCTGCTCGCGGCCGTGGTCCTTCCACTGCTCGAGGCCGCTGCCGCGGCCGTGGTCGGTGGTGAAGATGAAGGTCGTCTTGCCACGGTACTGCGGCAGCGCCTGCATCTGCGCCCACAGCCGCCCGACGAAGTCGTCGACGTGGTGGACCGTCTCGAGCAGCGCGTCGTAGCGGCCGCTGTGGGCCCAGTTGTCCGTGTCG
>JAFEDP010000096.1 GCA_018241545.1 Pseudomonadota bacterium | reverse complement strand
CCCACGACGCCGTCGTGGTGCCGCTCGACGCCGGCTGGAGCGACGTCGGCTCGTGGTCGGCGCTGCACGAGAGCCTGCCGGCGGACGCCGCCGGCAATGTCACGCGCGGCGACGTCGTCACCGAGGACTCGAGCGGCTGCTACCTGTACTCCTCCGAGCGGCTGGTCGCGACCGTGGGCCTGCGCGACCACGTCGTGGTCGAGACCAAGGACGCCGTGCTGGTCGCGCCGCGCGACCGGGTGCAGGACGTCAAGAACCTGGTCGGGCGCCTGAAGCAGCTCGGCCGCACGGAGCCCGCGCTGCACCGCGAGGTGTACCGGCCCTGGGGCAGCTACGACAGCGTCGACGCCGGCATGCGCTTCCAGGTCAAGCGCCTGACGGTGAAACCGGGCGCGACGCTGTCGCTGCAGATGCACCACCACCGCGCCGAGCACTGGATCGTGGTCTCGGGGACCGCGCGCATCACCTGCGACGACCGGGTGTTCCTGCTGGCCGAGAACGAGTCGACGTACATCCCGATCGGCGCGCGCCACCGCATCGAGAACCCGGGCAAGGTGCCGCTGCACATCATCGAGGTGCAGTCCGGCTCCTACCTCGGCGAGGACGACATCGTGCGCTTCGAGGACCGCTACGGCCGCGAAGGCACCAGCACCTGAGCCGCGCGACGGCCGGGATCCCGAACCACCGACAGCGAGCCACCGATGAACGCGATCACCGCCTTCAAGGCCTACGACCTCCGGGGCCGCATCCCGACCGAGCTCAACCCCGACGTCGCCTACCGCGTGGCGCGCGGCTACGCCCAGTTCCTGAACCCCCGGCGCGTGTGCGTCGGCCGCGACATCCGCCTCTCGAGCGCCGAGCTCGCATCGAGCGTGATCCGCGGGCTCACCGACTCCGGCGTCGACGTGGTCGACATCGGCCTGTGCGGCACCGAGGGCGTGTACTTCGCGACCTTCGCGCTCGGGCTCGACGGCGGCATCATGGTGACCGCCAGCCACAATCCGCCGGACTACAACGGCATGAAGTTCGTGCGCGAGGGCTCGCGCCCGATCTCCGGCGACACCGGCCTCAAGGAGATCCGCGCCTTCGCCGAGGCCGCGGCGTTCCCGGCACCCGCGCGCAGCGGCACGGTGACCGCCGTCGATACCACGCCGCGCTACATCGAGCACCTGCTGAGCTACGTCGACCGGCCGCGCCTCAAGCCGCTCAAGATCGTCTGTAACGCCGGCAACGGCGGCGCCGGGCTCGTCGTCGACCGGCTCGAGCCGCACCTGCCGTTCCGCTGGGTCAAGCTCCATCACGAGCCGGACGGCACCTTCCCGAACGGCGTGCCGAACCCGATGCTCGAGCAGAACCACGCGCCGGTGATCGAGGCCGTGCGGCGCGAGCGCGCCGATCTCGGCATCGCCTGGGACGGCGACTACGACCGCTGCTTCTTCTTCGACGAGGAGGGCACGTTCATCGAGGGCTACTACATCGTGGGCCTGCTGGCCTCGGTGTTCCTGAAGCGCAGCCCCGGCGCGCGCATCGTGCACGACCCGCGCCTGACCTGGAACACGCTCGACATCGTCGAGCGCGCCGGCGGCGTGCCGGTGCTGTGCAAGTCGGGGCACGCGTTCATCAAGGCGCGCATGCGCGAGGTGGACGCGGCCTACGGCGGCGAGATGAGCGCGCACCACTATTTCCGCGACTTCGCCTACTGCGACAGCGGCATGATCCCGTGGCTCGTGGTCGCGCAGGTCCTCTCCGAGAGCGGCCAGACGCTGTCGGCGCTGGTCGCCGAGCGGATGCGGCTGTTCCCCGCGAGCGGGGAGATCAACCGGCGGGTGCCGGACGGGCCCAAGGCGATCGCGGCGGTCGAGGCGCGCTACAAGCCCGATGCGCGGCGCATCGACTACACCGACGGCCTGTCGATCGAGTACGCCGACTGGCGGCTCAACCTGCGCTCCTCCAACACCGAGCCGCTGATCCGCCTCAACGTGGAGAGCCGCGGCGACCTCAGGCTCATGAAGGCCAAGACTGCCGAGATCCTGGCCTTCCTGGACGGGATGGGGGCGGTCGCCGCGGACCACTGACGGGCTCTGGCCTCGGAGGTTTTTATCGCACTGCGGAATCCCCTCATTGACAGATGAGAGTGATTCTCAATTAGGATGCGGTTCTCAATCGAGAGATCGCCCGTGCGCCCGACCGACCCGACCGCTGCCGATGTCACCCTGGGGCTCGAGGAGCTGCCGCTCCATACCGAGGCCCGCATCCTCGCCGTAGAGGCCCGCAGAGGCCGCGAGGCCGTCGATCTGGCCGAGCGGCTGGCCGAGATCGGGTTCCTCCCGGGCGAGCGGGTGCGTCTCCTCGCGCGGGCGCTCTTTGGCGAGCCGCTGGCCGTGCGGGTGGGCAGCGACACCTTCGCCCTGCGCCGCTCGGAGGCGGCCTGCGTCCGGGTGGTGCCGGTCGCCGCGGCGGGACGCCGGGGCCCGTGACCGCCGCGGCGGCGGACCCGCTGGTCGCGCTGGTCGGCAACCCCAACTGCGGCAAGACGGCGCTCTTCAACCTGCTGACCGGCAGCCGGCAGAAGATCGCCAACTACGCCGGCGTCACCGTCGAGCGCAAGGAGGGGCGGCTCAGGACCCGCTCCGGCCGCCGCCTGCGGGTGTTGGACCTGCCGGGCGCGTACAGCCTGCGCCCGCGCACCCCCGACGAGCAGATCACCTGCGACTTCGTGCTCGGCCGCCTGCCGGGCGAGGGCCGCCCCGACGTCGTGGTCGCGGTCGTCGACGCGACCAACCTGAGGCGCCACCTCAGGCTGGTGCTGGCGCTGCGCCGCCTCGGCCAGCCGGTCGTCGTCGCGCTCAACATGGTCGACCTCGCGCGCCGGCGCGGCCTGCCGGTCAACGCCTCCGCGCTCGCGGCGGAACTCGGGCTGCCGGTCGTCGAGACGGTCGGGATCCGCGCGGGCGGCGCCGCCGCGCTCCTCGACTACCTCGAGCGCGAGCACGCGGCGCCCGCGGAGGCGGGCGCGCCGGTGGCGGAGGGGGCAGCGAGCGCGCGCGCGCGCGGCGCGGTGCTGGACGAGGCCGCCGCGGTCGCCGCCGACATGGCGGCGGTCGCCGCCGAGCAGCACGAGGTCGAGCGCATCCTCGTCCGGCTCGGCCTCGATGCCGTCCCCGCCGACACGCCGAGCGACCGCATCGACCGCGTGGTGCTGCACCCGGTGGCGGGGCCGCTGGTGCTCGCGGTTGTGCTGTTCTCGATGTTCCAGGCGGTCTACGCCGGGGCGCAGCCGTTCATGCAGGCGATCACCGCCGCGGTGGCGCAGCTCGCGCAGCTCGTCGGCGTGCTGCTGCCCGCCGGGCCGCTACAGAGCCTGATCGTCGACGGGGTGCTGGCCGGCGCCGGCAGCGTGCTCGTGTTCCTGCCGCAGATCGTGCTGCTGTTCGCCTTCATCCTGGCGCTCGAGGACTCCGGTTACCTGCCGCGCGCGGCGTTCCTGCTTGACCGGCTGATGGGCGGGGTCGGGCTGTCGGGGCGCTCGTTCATTCCGCTGCTGTCGAGCTTCGCGTGCGCGGTGCCGGGGATCCTCGCGGCGCGCACCATCCCGGCGGCCCGCGACCGGTTCGTGACGATCCTGATCGCGCCGCTGATGACCTGCTCGGCGCGCCTGCCGGTGTACGCGCTCCTGATCGGCACCTTCGTGCCGGCGCGCAGCGTCGGCCCCGGCATCGGCCTGCAGGGGCTCGTGCTGTTTGCGCTCTACGTCGCCGGCGTGGGCGGTGCGTTCGCGGTCGCGTGGCTGCTCAAGGCCCTGCGCGGCGGCCCGGCGCTGCAGCCGCTGCAGATGGAGCTGCCGACCTACCACGTGCCAAGCCTCCGGAACCTCGCGATCGGCCTGTGGCAGCGCATCGAGGTGTTCGTGCGCCGCGTCGGCACCATCATCCTGGCGCTCATGGTGGTGCTGTGGTTCCTGAGCAGCTTCCCGGCCGCGCCCGCCGGCTATCCGGGTCCGGCCATCGAGTACAGCCTCGCGGGGCGCCTCGGTGCGCTGCTCGCGGTGCTGTTCCGGCCGATCGGCTTCAACTGGCAGATCTCGATCGCGCTCGTGCCAGGCATCGCGGCGCGCGAGGTCGTGGTGGGCGCGCTCGGCACCGTCTATTCGCTCTCCGCCACCGGCCGCGACGTTGCGGGCCAGGTGGCGCCGCTGATCGCGCGCGCCTGGACGCTGCCGACCGCCTACGCGCTGCTCGCCTGGTACGTGTTCGCGCCGCAATGCCTGTCGACGCTGGTCGCGGCACGGCGCGAGACCGCGTCCTGGCGCACGCCGGCGCTGATGGTCGGCTACCAGTTCGCGCTTGCCTACGTCGCCGCCGGCATCACCTACCACGCGAGCCGCGCGCTGCTCGGGGTCCCGTGAGCGAGGTCCTCGAGCGGCTGCTGGTCGGTGCGATCGTGCTCGCGGCGGGCGGCTATGCGCTGCGTTCGCTGCTGCCGCTCGCCTGGCGCGCGGCGCTCGCGCGGCGCCTCGCCGGGCGCGTCCCGGAGCGGCTGCGCATCTGGCTCGCCGGCAGCCGCGGCTGCGCGGACTGCGGCCCGTCCGGGCGTACGCCGCGCCCCTGAGCTCAGCCGACCCAGAGCACCACGAGCGCGGCGCCGAGGCAGTACGCGCCGAAGAAGTGCCAGCGTCCCTGCTCGAGCCAGCGCGACAGCCAGCGCAGCGCACCGAGGCCGGCCAGGAACGCGAACGCCATGCCGAGCAGGCTCGGCACGAACACGTGCGCCGCGACCGTGTCGCCGACGAGCGCGTGCGCCTTCACGAGCCGCCACACCTCCCGCGCGATCGCGACCGGCGTCAGTACCACCGCGAGCGCGAAGCTGAACTCCTCGGCCTGCCGCCGCGCGACGCCGAGCAGGAGCCCGGTGGAGATCGTCGCGCCGGAGCGCGAGAAGCCGCGGAACGGCAGGCACAGGCCCTGCACCGCGCCGATCCACGCCGCGTGCCGCAGCGTCAGCTCGCGGCCGCGGTCGGCGAGGCGCGCCGCGGCGATGATCAGCAGGCCCGCGGCCGCGAGCGCCGCCGCCATCAGCCGCGCGTTGCCGAACAGCTGCTCGATCTCGAAGCCCGGGTGGCCGTGGGCCAGCAGCCGGTGGATCGCGACGACGAGGCCGCCGCCGACGAGGCCGGTGAGCGCGGTCGCGACGACGAGGCGCAGCGACTCGCGGCCGAAGGCCGCGACCGAGGCGAAGTAGCGTGCCCGCCACGCGTTCCAGAAGTAGACGATCACGGCGAACATCGTGCCGGTGTGCAGCATCACGAGCAGCAGCGTCATCTCCGGCGCCGTCGGGTCGAGGCCCATCAGCTTCTCGGCGACGATCACGTGCGCCGAGCTCGACACCGGCAGCAGCTCGGCGGCGCCCTGCACGAGCGCGAGGATCAGGATCTGCAGCAGCGTCATGGGACTCATCCGGTGCGGGGCAGGGCCCGCGAGGGGCGGGATTATCCACGAGCCGCCGCGCCGCGGCGACCCGGCTCAGCAGCAGCGGCGCACGCCGCTCCAGCGCTCCTGCTCGTCGCGCCGGAAGAACTCGGCGCGGCTGAGCGGCGGCTCGCCCGGGTGGGCGCGCCGGGCGTGCGCGAGGTAGTGCTCGTAGCGGTCGAGCCCGGCCGCGCCGCGCAGGATCTCGGCGAGGCGCGCGAGGAGGGCGCGGGCGAGGCCGGCGGCGCGCTCAGGCACGGGCGCCCTCCTCGAGGCGGGTGGCGACGTAGGCCGCCTCGCGCGAGGGCGGCACCGCGGCGCCGCGCAGCCGCTGCCAGGCGATGCGCAGCATGTCGAGGATCACGACCCACACGACCACCAGGAAGAAGGCGGTCAATGCCGCGTCGAGACGCTGGTTGAAGATCAGCCGGCCGGCGACGGCGGCCTTCGCGGGCGGCAGGGCACCGGCGGCGAGCCGGGCGGCGAGGTCGCGTGCGCCCGCCAGGAAGCCGATCTTGGGGCTCGGGTCGAACAGCTTCTGCCACGCGGCGACGCTCGTGACGATCGCGAGCCACGCGAGCGGCAGCGCCGTGACCCAGGCGTGCCGCCAGCGCGGGCCGCGCAGGATGATGGCCGTGACCACGGCGAGCGCGATCCCGGCCAGCATCTGGTTCGAGATGCCGAACAGCGGCCAGAGAATGTTGATGCCGCCGTTCGGGTCGATGACGCCTACGTACAGGAAGTAGCCCCACGCCGCCACGACCAGCCCGCTCGACAGCAGTACCGACGGGTACCAGGACGTGCGGCCGAGCGCGGGCACGAGGTGGCCGAGCGCGTCCTGCAGCATGAAGCGGCCGACGCGCGTGCCGGCGTCGAGCGTCGTCAGGATGAACACCGCCTCGAACATGATCGCGAAGTGGTACCAGACCGCGAGCAGGCCGGCGCCGAACACGCCCGACAGGATGCTGGCCATGCCGACGGCGAGCGACGGCGCCCCGCCGGTGCGCGCGAACAGGGTCGCCTCGCCGACCTCGTGCGCCAGCGACTGCATCTGCTCGATCGAGACCGGGAACCCCCAGCCCGACAGCGTCGCCACCGCGGCGTGGGCATCGCCGCCCAGCGCCGCCAGCGGGCTGTTGATCGCGAAGTAGACCCCGGGGTCGAGCAGCGCCGCGGCGATCATGGCCATGATCGCGACCAGCGACTCGAGCACCATCGAGCCGTAGCCGACGAGGCGCACGTCCGCCTCGGTGCGGATCAGCTTCGGGGTGGTGCCGGAGGAGACCAAGGCGTGGAACCCCGACACCGCGCCGCAGGCGATCGTGATGAACACGAACGGGAACAGGGGCCCGGCGAAGATCGGACCGCTGCCGTCGACGAAGCGGGTCATGGCCGGCAGCTTGAGCTCGGGGCGCAGCAGCACGATCGCGATCGCGAGCAGCACCACCGTGCCGAGCTTGAGGAAGGTCGACAGGTAGTCGCGCGGCGCGAGCAGCAGCCACACCGGCAGCACCGCCGCCACGAAGCCGTAGCCGATCACGAAGCCGGCGAGCGCCGTGGCCTCGTGGTCGAACAGCGGCCGCAGCGCCGGCTGGTGGTCGAGCCAGCCGCCGCCGGCGACCGCGAGCAGCAGCAGCGCGACGCCGATCAGCGAGGCCTCGGCCACGCGCCCGGGGCGCAGCACGCGCATGTAGAGCCCGACCCCCATCGCGATCGGGATGGTCGCGAACACGGTCGAGGTGGCCCACGGGCTGTGCTTCATCGCGTTGACGACCACGAGGCCGAGCACCGCGATCAGGATCACCATGATCGCGAGCGTGCCGAGGATCGCCGCCAGGCCGCCGACCGGGCCGAGCTCGTCGCGCGCCATCTGCCCGAGCGTGCGGCCGTCGCGGCGCGTGGAGGCGAACAGCACCACCATGTCCTGCACGCAGCCGCCGAGCACCGAGCCGACCAGGATCCACAGCACGCCCGGCAGGTAGCCGAACTGCGCGGCGAGCGTCGGCCCGATCAGCGGCCCCGGGCCCGCGATCGCGGCGAAGTGGTGGCCGAACACCACCCAGCGCGCGGTCGGCACGAAGTCGCGGCCGTTGTCGAGGCGCTCGGCGGGGGTGGCGCGCGTCGCGTCCGCCGCGAGCACGCGGGCGCTGATCCAGGCGGCATAGAAGCGATAGCCGAGCGCGTAGACGCAGGCTCCGGCCGCGAGGACCCACAGCGCGTTGATGGATTCGCCCCGGTTGAGGGCGATGCCGCCGAGTGCGAAGGCGGCACCGGCCGCGAGTCCGATCCCGAGGAGCTTGCGCATGGTGTTACGGGGGGCGTTGCGGGCAGGGGCCGCACTATCGCATGGGCCGGGCAGGCCCGGATGCCCCGTCCGGGCCGACCTCAGGAGCGGCGACCTGTCGACGCGCTTGACAACGGCGCCGCGGAACGCCGGGCGGTATCTGTGAAGTCATTGAATTAAAATGAGAAATCGAAACTGGTCCGGATCGTGCAGCGTCTGGGGCATGAAGGATCGGCCCGACGGCCGGCCAGCGAGGCGACGAGGTGCAGTGAGCGCCACGACGACTCGGAACCCGACAACGACCAGGAGTCTCGGTATGACCTCGAAGAGCATTCGCAAGGCGGTGTGCACGGCGCTGGCCGCCTCGTGCGTACTGGTTGCAGGCAGCGCGCTGGCCGGCATGACGAGCAGCTACACCTACAACGGCGGCAACTTCCAGCTCAACGGCACCGCGGTCGCGAGCAGCGACTGCGGCGGCGCCGCCAACTGCTACGAGATCCAGTACATCGCGAACTTCGCGGGCTTCAACGGCCCGAACCAGAATTACTTCTCGGCGCTGGCCTTCAACCCGCCGGGCAGCACGCCGACGTTCCTGTCGCTGTACGGCTACTCGGTGAACGGCACCGCTCAGTCGACCGGTATCTGGACGACGGTCACCGACAACGGCCTCAGCAACAACAACTGTGCGACGGCCACCTCGAATGGCCAGTGGGTCTGCGACAACACCAACCCGGCGCTCCAGACGACCGGTACCTACGAGTGGGACTTCTACGCCGCGCTGACGACCTCGACCCCGAACTTCACGAGCGACTCGTCGATGAAGATGCTGTTCAATTCGACGTCCAACGTCACCAGCACGGCCGGCCTCATGTCCTGCACTGAGGGTGAGTGCGGCACGACGGCGGTGCCGGAGCCGGCGACCCTGGGCCTGCTCGGGTTCGGTCTCGCCGGCGTGGGCCTCATGCGCCGGCGTCGGAATCGCTGATCGCCGTCAGCGCTGCGGCGGGCACGCCGCCGCGGCGCAGCTCCGGCGGCCGTGCCCGGCCGCCGGCGTTCACTTCGCGGCGGTACCCGCCGTCAGGGCGCTCAGTCCCCGCGCGTAGATGGACGCCAGCCGCGAGCGTGCGGCCTCACAGGTCGTCTCGCAGTCCGTCGACAAGGCGACCACTCCGTAGCGCGGAGCGGCGCCGGCCAGCAGCGCCATCATCTTCCACTTCACGCGCGTGACGCTGGTCTCGCGCTCGCCGCGGACCTCGTACCAGAACCACACCAGCCGTCCCTGGCCGGCACGGTTGACGAGGACCGTTTCATTCACGGCCGGAACGGTCGCCGGCCGCGGTTGCGGGTGCTCGGCCCACCCGCCGGGTCCCGCGAGCGAAGACCGGTCGCCGAGCAGCTTGCCGCGCGGGACCTGCACGCTGTAGAACGCGACGAATGCGTCAATGACCGCGTCGCTCGCCCGATAGCTCGCCAGTTCGCTGGCGGCGGCGCCCGGGAAGCGCGGGTGCCAGGGGCCCGCCGCGGGCACCGGTCCCTGCCAGCCCGCCACCGCCGGCAGCGATAGCGTCGGAACGGGCTCGTGCGCCGCGCGCATCTGCAGCGCGAGCGCCGCGAGCGGCCCGAGCGCGAGGAGGGCGGTCGCGGCGCTCACCGCAGCGAGCAGGGACCGGTTCGAGGCGGGTGTCGGCTCCGCGGCCACGGCCGCGGCCGGCGCCGCGGCGGGAGCGTGGCGACGCGCGAGCCACAGGAACGGCACCATCGCCGCCGCGAAGATGCCCCAGCTCAGCACGTCGTGGTGCTCGACGATCGGCGACTGCATGTGCGTGACGTGGCCGATTTCGATGATCGCCACGATGCGGATCCAGTTGGCGAGCTCGGCGACCACCGCGCTCAGCGCCAGCAGCATCAGCGCCGACCGCCGTGGCAGCCGCTCGAGGAACGCGTACAGCGCGGCGGTCGCCAGCGCCACCGTCAGGAACTGCACGCCCGAGCAGCCCTCCGTGACCTTGAAGC
>JAFEDP010000095.1 GCA_018241545.1 Pseudomonadota bacterium | reverse complement strand
AACGGTGAGCCCGAGAAGGTCGGCGTCACGATCCACTACGTCGATGAGGGCATCGACACCGGACCAATCATTCGCCAGGAATCCGTCCCGGTCCACGCGGACGACACGCTCGCGACACTCGCAGCGCGCTGCGTACGCCGCGGCACCGACCTTTACATCGACGCGCTACGTGCCATCGCAACCGGAACAGCGACTGCGGTACACCGGGATGCAGCGGCCGGACGGGCCTACTATTCGATAGACCTCGGTATACTTCAGTACCTCATCTTCCGCTGGCGATTCTGGCGTCTCGCGAGGCGCCTGCCACGCCGCCCCGCGGAAAGCCCTGGCCCACGGAGGGCCCAGTGAAGCCAAGATTACGCAAGGCGTGGCACCTCCTGCGCCGCCGCGTCAGCGGCCGGGCCGATCGGCCACTGCGCCTCGCCGTCGCCAAGGAACGCTGGCCCAACGGCGCGCGCAGCCCCGTGGTCCTGATGATCGACGACCTGACCAACGCGTGGCACGGGCCTCGCAGCGAGGGTCGCTGGCTGCCGGGCGGTGACTGGGGCGGCGGCCACGCGGACTCTGCTGGTGCCGTCGCCTTCCTGGAGCGGGAGCTGTTGCGGGAATTCCCGGAGGTTCGCACGACGTTCTTCGTCGTCGCCGGAGCGATTTCCGCGTATACGCACCACCAGCCATTCGGCTCGGCAAGACCGCTCGATGCCGACGAGGCAAGCCGTGCGTTCTTCACCGCACTCAGCCAGGACGTGCGGTACGAACTCGCATATCACGGCTATAACCACGGATCAGCCGCAGCCACGACTGAGCAGTTCCTGCAGGAATGGCGAGGCTTCGAATCCGTCGCCGCCGCCGTGGCTCAGACGCGCCGAGGCCTGGAGATCTTTCATCGCGCCACCGGACGCACACCCAGTGGCGGCAAGTACGGCGGGTGGGACTACAACCAGTTTGCGGGTGACGCCGTCAGCGAGTGCGGCTTTCGCTGGTGGTGTCGCGACTGGATGCCGCGTGATGTCTCGGGACAGATTGATCCCGAGTACTACGAGCCGCAGGTCTTCGGCGCCAATCGCGTGATCGCGCTGCCCTCGACAGTTCACGGACACTTCTGGGACCCGCGCCAGATCGCGACGCTGCTGAAGCACCGGCAGATCATCAGCATCGAGGAACACATCGCGCCGCTTCGTCCGGACGGCCTCGTGCAGACCCCGAACATTGTCGACGACATCCAAGAGCTCCGACGCCTTTACCGGCACCTGCGCGGCCTTCCGGTGTGGCATGCGACCTGCGGGGACATCGCTGCCTACGTTGCGGTGCGCGAGTCGACGCTGCTGCACGACGTCGACGCGGATGGGTTCTCGCTGCGCTACGACGGCAGCGAGCCGGCTCCGGCGCTGACCCTGCGGATCGACGCGACGGCGCTGGACGACGGGCACGCCGCCGGCGTCGTCGTAACTGCTCCGGACGGGGTGGAGGTGCAGTCCGATCCGGCTGCGGCAGCCGGGCGCCGTGGCTGCTTTCTTGTGACGGTGCCCGTCGTTTCGGGACGCTACCGGGTGCGATCATCCCCTGCCACCCGTCATCGGCGGCAATGAGCGGGAAGCGGAGAGTCCAGCGTGTGCGGAATCTGCGGTAAGGTCTATCGGGATGCAGCGCGACGCGTGACCGCGAGCGAAGTGGTCACGATGCGCGATTCCATGCAGCATCGTGGCCCGGACGCGGGCGGCCTGCACCTCGACCGGCATGCCGGGCTCGGCCATCGTCGGCTGTCCGTCATTGACCTCGAGGCGTCGGCCCAGCCGATGCCGAACGCAGCTGGCAACGTCTGGATCTCCTACAACGGCGAGGTCTACAACTTCGCCGAGCTGCGTGCCCAACTCGTCGCACGTGGCCACACCTTCCGCACCTCGGGCGACACCGAGGTCATCCTGCATCTCTACGAGGAGTACGGCGCGGAGTGCGTCAAACACCTGCGCGGCATGTTCGCGTTCGCCATCTGGGACGCTCGCGACGACTCTCTGTTCCTGGCGCGTGACCGCATAGGCGTCAAACCGCTCTACTACGCGCTCACCGACGAGGCGCTGCTGTTCGGCTCCGAGCTCAAGGCCTTGCTCGCCGACCCTCAGTTCCGCAGCAGTCGCGCGATTGACCCGCTCGCCGTGCACGGATACCTCTCGTTCCTCAGCGTCCCGGACCCGCTGTGCATTTACCGAGGGGTCCACAAGCTTCCCGCGGCGCACACACTCACCTACCGGCAGGGGCGCGTCGAGCTCCGACGATACTGGAACGTCACCTTCCAGCAGGAGACGGGGCGCGACGAGGCGTCTTGGCGCGAGGAACTCCTGGAGCGACTGAAGGAAGCGGTGCGGATCCGGCTCGTGTCCGACGTCCCGCTTGGCGCCTTCCTGAGCGGTGGCATCGACTCGAGCACCGTGGTCGCCCTGATGGCGAAGTTGATGAACCGGCCGGTCAAGACGTTCTCGATTGGTTTCGCGGATCGCGAGTTCAACGAGGCGTCCGATGCACGCCTCGTGGCCCAGCATCTCGGAACGGACCACACCGAGCTCATCCTGAGCCCGTCCGATGCCCTGCCGCACATTGGGCGTCTGCTGACGCAGTTCGACGAGCCCTACGCCGACTCGTCCGCGATCCCAACGCACTATGTGTCGGCCCTCGCCCGGGAGCAGGTCACCGTCTCGCTTTCCGGCGACGGCGGTGACGAGCTCTTCGGCGGATACCCTTGGCGTCAGCTGCGTCCGACGTACCAGCGCCTCATCAGCGAACTGCCCTCGTCACTGCGGCACGGTATCGCCGGCCTGGCACGAGCGCTGCCGACTGCTATCCCCGGATCGAACTTTCTGCGCCGGGCGGACGCACCATATGCCGAGTACGTGCTGGACGCCATGGCCGTGTTCGACGTCGAGGACCGCAGGGGGCTGTATTCCAACCCGGTGGCTGCCGCCGTCGCGGGAACGAGCCCGTATGCTCACCACCTGCCGAACCTTGCTGGCAGCGACCGGCGGGACTGGCCGGAGCGGATGATGGAGTACGACCTCAAGACGTACCTCCCGAACGACGTGCTGACGAAAGTCGATCGCATGAGCATGCTCAACTCGCTCGAGGCACGCGAGCCGCTGCTCGATCACCCGCTCGTGGAATTTGCGGCCCGCATGCCGTGGTCGCTGAAGCTGCGCGGCGGCGTTTCCAAGCACATCCTGAAGACGGTGATCGCCCCGTATCTGCCCGCCGAAGTCCTGACGAAGCCCAAGCAGGGATTCAGCGTGCCGCTGGCAACGTGGCTGAGGACCAGCTTCCGCCAGCAGGTCCTGGACACCCTGCGCAGCGGCAATCGACATGGGTTGTTCCAGCGCGCGCGCCTGGACGCGATCACCGACGCGTTCTATCAAGGGGACGAACGCCGCAACCACCAGATCTGGACCCTGTTCGCCTTCGAGCACTGGTACCAGGAAGTCGACCGGCGCGCTGACGTTGGCACGTCGGCCCTGGCTGCGCACGGCTCCTGATGGCGATGGCGCGCTCGCTGAAGATCCTCCACATCGGCAACGGTCGCGCATTCAAGATTCGCGCGATCGTCGAGGGACTGCGCGCGCGCGGTCACGACAACCACCTCGTGCCGGTGCCGCCCTCGGCCGAGGCAATGCCAAGCACGACGTGGCATGACGTCGGTCCAGCGTCGGTACCTGGCCAGCTGGGCGTCCTGCAGCGCATGTGGCGCATTCGCCGGCTGGTCGGCCAGCTCCGGCCCGATATCATCCATGCACACAACGCGTGGGGCCCCGGTTGGTACGGCGCCGCTGCCGGACGCCGTCCGTTCGTGATCCACGCCTATGGCGGAGACTTCCTCCCCGAGCAATACCGTGGGCGCCCGGCGCTGCAGCGCCGGCTCACGTCGTGGGCATGCCGGGCCGCCGACCGGATCATCGTCACCGGTCAGCATATGGTCGAAGCATCCGCGGCCCTGTCCATCGATCCGGCGCGGATCAAGGTCCTCCCCCGTGGCGTTGACCTCAAGCGCTACCGACCCGATCTTGACGCCAGCCCGCTACGGGCGCGACTCGGCGTCGGCGCCTCCGATCTAGTCGTGCTGAGCCCCCGTTATCAGGTTGACGAACCGCTCTACAATCTAAACGTCGTCCTCGAGGCGTTCGCTGCCCTCGCCCGCCGCCGACCGAACGCCGTCTGCATCCAGATGGCCACCTCGGCGAGCGCCGCCGGCGCGGTCGCGCTGCGCCAACGAGCGGCGCTGCTCGGCCTCGAGGGCCGCTACCACGTGGTCGACGCCGTCGGCAACGACCTCATGCCGCTCTACTATGCGCTCGCCGACATCGTCGTATCCGTCCCGTCATCGGACGGGTTCCCGGTCTCCGTGCTCGAGGCCTCCGCCTGCGGACGAGCACTGGTCGTCTCCAATCTCGCCTACTGCAGCGAATGGTTCCGCGACCAGGAGAACGGCCGGCTGGTCCCCGTGGGAGACGCGGCTGCGCTATCAACGACACTGATCGAGCTCGCCGACGAGCCCGCACAGCGCACGCGCCTCGGCGCCGCCGGCCGCGCACTCGTTGAACGCCGAGCCGACTATGAGCGCTGCACGGACGCGCTCGAGGAACTCTACTTCCAACTGCTTGATGAGCCCCGGAACCCGTCGGGAAGGCAGCGCTAGCGTGTGTGGAATCAACGGCATTTTGAACCTGAGGGGTGCGCCGGTGGCCCTGGCGGACGTCGTCGCCATGCGCGACACGCTGCAGCATCGGGGACCTGACGACTGCGGGGTCTACGTGGACGACGCGGTTGGCCTCGGCCACCGGCGCCTGTCAATCATCGATCTTGCGAGCGGCAAGCAGCCGATCACGAACGAAGACGGCAGCATCGTCATCGTCTTCAACGGCGAGATCTACAATTTCCAGGAGCTGCGCGCCGAGTTGATCGCTCGCGGCCACACCCTGAGGACACGCAGCGATACGGAGGTGATCGTCCACCTGTACGAGGAGCTCGGGGAGGGATGCCTGCAGCGCCTGCGCGGGATGTTCGCGTTCGCGCTCTGGGACTCGCGCCAGCGCCGGCTGCTCCTGGCACGCGACCGGGTCGGCGAGAAGCCGCTGTATTACGGCGAATTCTCGGGCCAGTTGCTGTTCGCGTCGGAAATCAAGGCTATCCTCGGCCATGCCAGCGTCCCGCGCGAGGTCGATCCGGTCGGGCTGCGCCGCTTCCTCAGCTATCGCCATGCCTACGGCCACGGTACGCTATTCCGCGGCGTGCGCCAGGTGCCCCCGGGGCACATGCTCGTCGCCCAGGACGGGCGCTTCGCGATACGCCCGTACTGGGACGTTCCGCAACGTGGCAGCGGAGGCGTGGACCCGGCCGACGCGCAAGCCTTTCTGCCGCTGCTCGAGGAGTCGGTTTCCGAGCGCCTGATCAGCGACGTGCCCGTTGGCGTCTTCCTCTCCGGCGGCCTCGATTCAAGCGTCGTGACGGCGCTGATGGCCCGCCACGCCAGCAGCGTCAGCACCTTTTCCATCGGCTTCGTGCCCGGAGAGGAGAACGAACTCGCCTGGGCACACAAGGTCGCTGACGCGTGTCGCGCACAGCACCACGAGTTCACCCAAGGCGCAGAGGACTTCTACGCAATGCTGCGCCGGCTCGTGTGGCACCACGATGAGCCCTTGACGTTTCCGGCCAGCATCCCGCTCTACCTGCTGTCACGCGAGTCCAAGCGCGTGGCGACCGTCATGCTCGCCGGCGAGGGCGCGGACGAGTTGCTCGGGGGCTACGGCAACAACATCCGCAGCCACGAACTCGCGCGGTGGCGGCGGCTCGCACCGCCGTCGCTGTGGCGCATGGTCGCGCGACTGCCGCTGCCACGGCGACTGGCGGGAGCGGCCGGACGCATCGCCGAGAACGACGCGGAATTCATCGCTTCCGCGTTCCGTCTTCCCGACCACGCGCGCCTGCGGATCGCATCGCGCATCCAGCTCCCCGATGGCGCCGGCGATGACGACCGGCTCTTCGACGAAGTCGGACTTACGCGCCGCAGCGGCACGTTTCTCGATAGGCTGCTGTATTTCCAGTTCAAGACCTACTTGATCGCCCTGCTGATGAAGCAGGACAAGATGAGCATGGCCGCGTCGATCGAGACGCGCGTACCCTTTCTGGACCATCGCCTCGTCGAGCTGGCATTCCGACTGCCAGACGATCAGAAGATCCGCCGAGGGGTCGGCAAGCTCGTCCTGCGTGAGCAGGCGGCGGGGCTGCTGCCGCCGAGCATCCTCACGCGGCCCAAGATGGGCTTCCCGGTCCCGATCGCGCGCTGGTTCAGGGCGCCGGACAATCCATTCCTGGCCCTGCTCTTGGATGCCGAGACCCGGCGCGACGGGCTGCTCGAGCCCGCATACGTATCTGAGCGCATCACGGCGTTCCAAAACGGCGCGCCTATCCAGAACGAGATCTGGGCGATCCTGAACCTTGAAATCTGGCGACGCGAATTTCTCGCCGCGGGCGCCCGTGCGCGCGCCGTCCCAAACCTCAGCGCCTCGGATGCACTGGCAAACGCTGGCTAGGCGCGCACGCCGGCGCGCAGCGGCGCTTGCGACGCGCGCCCGCTACCGCACGGGTCTGCGGACCCTGAACCCCGGACCGGCCGCCCTCGCGGATGGCTACCGGCCATTGCTCGCCGCGGCGGACGTTCCGGGCACGATGCGCCTGTATGCGCGCCGCTTCCCGGAAGCGGCCGCCGCGGAGGTCGCCGAGGCGCGTCGGCTCCAGTCGCACGAGTTCCTGGTACTCGGCCACAGCATGCGCTTCGGGGCGCAAATCGCGTGGTCACGCGACCCACGCAGCGGGCGCGACTGGCCAGACGGCTTCTCCCCGCAAATCCCCTACCGCGGACCGCAGCGCCTCGGCGACATCAAGCTGCCGTGGGAACTGGCGAAGCAGCAGTATCTCGTCACGCTCGCGAAGGCCGCCTGGCTCGCGGAGGATCCGTCGCTGGCCAGGTCGGCCGTCGCGCAGATGCTCTCGTGGATCGAAGCGAATCCACCTCATCGCGGCATCCACTGGATCAGCGCACTGGAGACCGGGACCCGGGTGTTGTCGTGGATGACGGCCATGCCCTTCCTTGATGCGGAGCTGGATCGGGAGGGCCGCGAGCGCGTCGCGCACTCGGTTGCCGAGCACCTGCTGTTCATCGAGCGCAACCTGTCCGACGGCGAGTTCACCAATACTCACCTCGCAGGAGAGGCGGCCATTCTCGCCATCGGGGCCCTCTTCGTCGACTGCAGGCACAGCACGCGCTGGCGGTCGACCGCGCTCGAGTACCTGGAACGGGAGTTGCAGCGCCAGGTCTGGCCCGATGGCGCGCATCGCGAGCAGAGCGTCGCCTATCATCGATTCTTCCTCGATCAGTACTACCTCGCGCAGCGATACCTGTCGGTGCACGGGCTGTCGCTGTCGGCGCGTGCGCGCGCGCGCATCGAATCGATGACGCAGTTCCTGATGGACATGGTCCTGCCGGATGGCACGGTGCCGCGCTTCGGGGACAACGACGAGGCCCGCGGCATCTGGTTTCACGCCGCGTGTTCCGCGGATTACCGAGCCCTTCTCGCGCTCGGTGCCGTGGAATTCGGCCGCAGCGACTTCGCCTACGTTGCAGCCGGACCATGCGAGGAGTTGCTGTGGCTGTATGGATCGGACGGCCTCGATGCCTACGAAGCCATTACGCCCGCCGTGCCGGATCACCTCTCGGTCCACTATCCCGACGCGGGCTATACCCTAATGCGAAGCGACTGGCGCGACACGGCGTCCGTTCTGGCTCTGGACTCGGGCCCTCTCGGGCATGGTCCGGCGGGCCACGGTCACGCCGACGCACTGAGCATCCAACTGCAGTTTGATGGTCGGCCGCTGCTGGTGGATCCGGGCACCTACTCCTACAACATCGACTATGAGGCCCGCGGGTGGTTTCGCGGCACTGCCGCGCACAACACGGTCACGGTCGACGGACTCGACCAGTCCGTGGCCCGCGACCGCATGTCGTGGTCCACGGCGGCACGGACCGTCCTCAGTCGCTGGGAAACCAACCCCTGGTTCGACCTCGCCGACGCCCACCACGACGGCTACCATCGCCTCGCAGATCCGGTCAAGCACCGACGCGTTGTCCTCTGGCTCAAGCCGGGCACCTGGGTCATCGTCGACCAGATCACGGCCCGCGCCGAACACGAGATCGCTCTCACTTTTCACCTCGCCCCGGATTGCCGGATCTCGGGGGACGGACGACCGAGTTGCACGCTGACGCCTGGCGCGAGCGGGCCGCCGCTGGTCATGAGCTGCCTCGACGACAGCGGACGGCCGCTCGCCCTGGACCTGCCGATGGTCGCTGACGGGGACTGGTACTCTCCGCGTTATGGCGAGCGCATCGCCGGCCGAGCCATCCGGCTCCGGCAGGTGCTGCGGGGGCCGGGCACCTTCTTCACGCTGCTCCAGCGGGCGGACGACCCGCCGGTCGAAATGCGCACCGCCGGCGCCGGCTTCACGCTGCGCCTCCACGATCCACATGCGGGGACGGATACGCTGATCGTCTATGGCCAGCCGACGCCGTCTGCAGCGCCGGAGGAGCACGCTACCGGCGCGCTCCGCTTCGACGGCGCACTGCTCTACCGGCGCACGGGCCCCGGACGAGACGAGCGGCTGCTCGCGATGGACGTCAGCGAACTACGAATCCCGGGCCTGATCGAAGTCGCCTCGCCAACGGGCGCTCTGCGCCTCGAGATCGACACACGCGAGGGTACCGCCCGAATCAGAGGCGGCGAATCCGCCGAGCCGCTCCTGTTGCGCGAGGGCCTCCGCCGCGTTGACAGTCCGGGAGCGAGCGGAGCCCCTCAGCCCCGCTGACGGTTACCCGAGACCGCGATACAGCGCCAGCAGACGCTGCGCCTCGACGTCCCACTGATAGCGCTGCTCCACCGCCCGGCGTCCATTGCGACCGTGGCGGGCACGCAGCTCAGGCGACCGCCAGTAGTCGACCAGCCGAGCCACCGCCGCCGGCAGATTCAACGGGTCAACGACGCTCCCGCAGTCATTGCCGGACAGCACGGATTCCCACAGCGGAAAGTTCGACGCCAGAACCGGCAGTCCAGCCGCCATGTACTCGAACATCTTCGTCGGGTAGGACTCCCGGTAATTCGCGATTGGATGAAGCAGGGCAACGCCGATGTCTGCGTTTGCCAGCAGCTCCGGCAGCTCCTCCGGCCGCCGGCGCCCCAACCATTCGACTGCGTCATCCACCCCGAGCTGCTGCGAAAGTTGCGTCACGCGCCGTTGTTCGTCGGGCGCCGCAAAGCTGCCGATCACGCGCAGCTGCACCGGGACGCCCGCCGCACGCAACTGCGCAGTCAGCCGCACGTATGTCTCGACGCCTCGGACGATGCGCACATCCCCGACATAGACCAGCCGCAGCCGCTCCGTCCCGTAATCGCTCTTGAACTTTGCGGGAAGCAGCGGGAAGTTCCTGACGACGATGACGTTGTCGCGCTCAGGAAAATTTCGGACGTAGGAGTCCTCGGCGAGCACGACGCCGCTGGCCAGGCGCGGCAACACCCGCTGGCTGCCCCGGATCAGGCTGCGAAGCAGTGGTCGAAGCCAGCGCGGCAGCCACTCCTTGTGCAGTACCTGCTCGGCGACGTCCTCGTGGACGTCGCATATTGCGTGGACGCCGAACAGGCGCATGAGCGCGAGCATCGGGAACAGTTCGGGATCGTGGCCATGCACCACGCGCGGCCTGATCCGCGCGACCACGCGTGCGATTGTCACCCAATTGAGCCAGCGCCGGCTGCGCGC
>JAFEDP010000094.1 GCA_018241545.1 Pseudomonadota bacterium | reverse complement strand
CCCTCGGTCTCCTGCACCGAGACGAAGTTCTCGATCGCCATCGTGTCGAGCACCTGGCCGCCGAAGCGCTCGGCGGCGATGCCGGTGCGGATGCCCTTGCGCGCGGCGTAGATCGCCGCGGCCGCGCCCGCCGGCCCGCCACCGACCACCAGCACCTCGAACGGCGCCTTGGTGGCGATCGCGGCCGCGGCGCGCGCCGGCGCGGCGGTGTCGAGCTTGGCGAGGATCTGCGCGAGGTCCATGCGGCCCTGGCCGAACACCGCGCCGTTCAGGAACACGGTCGGCACCGCCATGACCTCGCGCGCCTCGACCTCGCCCTGGAACAGGGCGCCGTCGATCGCCACGTGGCGGATGCGCGGGTTGACGATGCTCATCAGGTTGAGCGCCTGCACGACGTCGGGGCAGTTCTGGCAGGACAGCGAGAAGTAGGTCTCGAAGCGGTACTCGCCGGGCAGCGCGCGCACCTGCTCGAGCAGCTCGGCCTCGACCTTGGGCGGGTAGCCGCCGACCTGCAGCAGCGCGAGCACCAGCGAGGTGAACTCGTGGCCGAGCGGGATGCCGGCGAAGCGCACGCCGACGTCGCTGTCGCGGCGGCGGATCTCGAAGGACGGCCGGCGCGGGTCGTCGTCGGCGCGCACGTACCCGATCAGCGGGCTGAGCGATGCGATCTCGGTGAGCAGCGCCTCGAGCTCGCGCGCGGCGTCGCTGTCGTCGAGCGAGGCGACGAGCTCGATCGGCAGCGTCAGGCGCTCGAGGTAGGCCTTGAGCTGGGACTGGAGCGACTCATCGAGCACGGCGGGTCTCCTCGGGAGGGCGGGTCGGGCCGCGGCCGGCCCCGGGGCACGGGGCCGGCGCGGGACGCGCTCAGATCTTGCCGACCAGGTCGAGCGACGGGGCGAGGGTCTTGTCGCCTTCCTTCCACTTCGCCGGGCAGACCTCGCCCGGGTGCGAGGCGACGTACTGCGCGGCCTTGACCTTGCGCAGCAGCTCCGCCGCGTCGCGGCCGACGCCGCCGGCCGTGATCTCGACGATCTGGATCCGGCCCTGCGGGTCGACGACGAAGGTGCCGCGGTCGGCGAGGCCAACGGCCTCGATCAGCACCTCGAAGTTGCGCGCCAGCACGTGGGTCGGGTCGCCGACCAGCGGGTAGCGGATCTTCTTGATGGTGTCGGAGGTGTCGTGCCAGGCCTTGTGCGTGAAGTGCGTGTCGGTCGACACGCCGTAGATCTCGACGCCGGCCTTCTGGAACTCCGCGTAGCGGTCGGCGAGGTCGCCGAGCTCGGTCGGGCACACGAAGGTGAAGTCGGCCGGATAGAAGAAGAACACCGACCACTTGCCCTTGACGGTGGCGTCGCTCACTTCGACGAACTTGCCGTTGTGGTACGCGGTCGCCTTGAAGGGCTTGATCTCGGTATTGATCAGAGACATGGGACAGTCCTCGGGGGTTGCAGGGCAGGAACGGGGCGTACTGTAGGCAGCGCCCGTTCATAGATCCAATCGATCTTATTAATTATATAGATAGTCACAGTCTATCGATCGGCGCGCGCTCGCTTGCGCCGGGGCGGCGGCGGGATCGGACGCGGATGCGGGGAGGGGGCGCGCCGGCGGCGCTCAGCCGAGCACGACTTCCTCGGGCTTGTGCACGAAGTAGCCCTGGATGAACTCGATGCCGAGCTGCCACAGCACGGCCATCGTGTTCGCGTCCTCGACGCGCTCGGCGATGGTCTGCGCGCCGACGGCCTTGGCGACGCCGACCAGCTCCTTGACCTTCTGCTGCAGGGCGGCGTTGCTGGCGAGGCCCTGCATCAGCGCGCCGTCGATCTTGACGACGTCGGGCCTGAGCTGCTCGATCAGCTGCTGCGGGTCGGCGCCGCCGCCGAAGTGCTCGATCGCGAAGCGGAAGCCCTGCCGCCGGCACTGGTCGCGCAGCTCGCGCGTCTGCAGCAGGTACTGCTCGGCGATCTCCTGGCCGACCTGGAAGCACAGCCGCGCCGGCTCGATCTTGCTGGCCTTGAGCTGGTTCGACAGCCAGATCGGCAGCGACTTGTCGTTGACCGTGTCCTTCGACAGGCGCACGAAGATGCCGGAGGGCTTGCGCGCCGCGCAGAACGACATCGACGCGCCGATGACCCAGCGGTCGATGTTCTTCATCAGGTCGTTGCGCTCGGCCGCCGGGATGAACTCCGACGGCAGCACTTCCTTGCCCTGCTCGTCGAGCATGCGCACCAGCACGTCGAACATGCCCTTGTCCTCGCCCAGCAGGCTCGCGATCGGCTGCTGCACGAGGCGGAAGCGGTTCTCCATCAGGGCGGCCTTGATGTGGCGCACCCAGATCTTGTCGTAGGCCTGCACGCGCGTGTCGGAGTCGGCGCGGTCGACCGCGTAGGCCTGGTTGCCGCCCTGCTCGGCGCCCTTGCGCACCGCCTCGACCGCGTCGGCGACCGGTCCCGCGGGGTCGGTCAGCGAGGCCGGCACGACCCCGAGGCCGATGGTGGCGCTCGCGGTCAGCGTGCGGCTGTCGATCTTGAACACCGTGCCCTTGACCTTGCGCAGCACGTGCTCGGCCCAGGCCTCGACGTCGCGCGCGGTGCCGCGCTCGAGCAGGAACATCAGGTTCGCGCTCGTGAACCGGCCGGCGAGGTCGCCGGGCGTGCACTCGGCGCGCACCACCGCGGCGAACTGCGCGATCAGCTCCTCGGCCGGCAGCGGGCCGACCTGGGCGACCAGCTGGTCCATGCGGTCGAGGCGGATGCAGGCGAGGTAGCGCACGCCGCCCTTGACCGGCTCGGCGAGGCGCGCGCGCAGCTGCTCGACGAAGTAGCGCCGGTGCAGCATGCCGGTCGCGGGGTCGGTGCGTACCGCCTCGGCGAGCCGGCGCTGGATCTCGTCCTCGTCGTGGCGGCGCGAGGGCACGATGAAGCGCACCACCGGCTCGCCGTCGAACTCGCCCTGCGACAGCGTGATCTCGAGCGGCAGCTGCGAGCCGTCGGCGAGCTGGGCCGTGACCCTGAGGCGCTGGTCGCTCCACTTGCCGGTCAGGCACGCCGCGAGGCCGCCCTTGACCGCGGCGTGCGACTCCGCGTCGAACAGGTCCATGACCGGCTGGCCGCGCACCGCGTCGGCGTCGGGGAACCCGTAGAGCTCGAGCCAGGCGGGGTTGGCGTCGACGACGATGCCCTCGTGCACCTGCGCGATCGCATCCGCCGAGCCCTGCATGAAGGCGGCGAGCGCCCGCTGGTACTCGCGCGCCGAGGACAGGGTCGAATTGAGCGCGCGCTCGAGCCGGAACGCGCGCAGCTCGCGCGCGCACACGAGCTGCAGGCGCTCGGGATTGGCGAGCGAGACGACCTCCTGGGCGCCGGCGCGCAGCGCGACGGTCATCACCGCCTCGTCGACCCGCTCGGAGACCAGGAGCACCGGCACCGGCGGCTGGGTGCGGGCCCGCAGCTCGCCGAGCGCCTCGATCGGCAGCAGGCCCTCGTCGACGAACACGACGAGCAGCTCCGGGTTGATCTGGATCAGCGCATCGACGAGGTCGCGCGCGTCCGGCAGCCACGTGCAGTGCACGGCGTGGCCGGCGCGCCGCAGCGTCTGGTTGATCGCCTCGACCTGGTCCTGCTGGCGGGTCAGGACCAGCATCGGCACCGGCGCGCTCTCCGGTGCGGCGGCCTTGTGGAGGGGTTCGGGCAAGTCTCGTCCCCGGGGCAGTGCTCTTCCGCGGCGCGATCCTACCACCCGGGCGGCGGCGCCCCGGGCGACCGACTCGACAGTTTGGCCCGGCGGGGCGGCCCGGGGCGGTCCCGGGCGGACCCCGGGCGCTGGCTCAGCCGCGCCCCGCCGGCTAGAATGGCCGGCTTGAAGGACTCAGGCCGCCCGTCCCGGGACGGCGGTCCCCGGAGCGCGTCCATGTCCAGCTACAGCACCAACGAGTTCAAGTCCGGCCTCAAGATCCTGCTCGACGGCGAGCCGTACGCGATCGTCGAGAACGAGATGGTCAAGCCCGGCAAGGGCCAGGCGTTCAACCGGGTCAAGATCCGCAACCTCAAGAACGGCAAGGTCACCGAGCGCACCTGGAAGTCGGGCGACTCGGTCGAGGCCGCGGACGTGGTCGACGCCGACATGCAGTACCTGTACACCGACGGCGACTTCTGGACCTTCATGCTGCCGGACACCTTCGAGCAGTACACCGCCGGCAAGTCGGCCATGGGCGATGCGGCGCAGTGGCTCAAGGACGGCGTCGAGTGCATCGTGACGCTGTGGAACGGCCAGCCGCTCACCGTGACGCCGCCGCCGCACGTCGAGCTCAAGATCGTCGAGACCGACCCGGGCGTGCGCGGCGACACCGTCACCGGCGGCCAGAAGCCCGCCAAGCTCGAGACCGGCGCGGTGGTGCGCGTGCCGCTCTTCATCAACGAGGGCGAGGTCATCAAGGTCGACACCCGCACGGGCGAGTACATCTCCCGCGCCAAGTGAGCCGCGCGCCGGGCGGCGCGCGCCGCCCGGACCGCTACAGGTCGCTGCCGGCGAGCAGCCGCGCCGCGAACGCCTCAAGCCCGCGCGCATCGGCCGCGCCGAAGCGCCCCGTCCGCGGGCTGTCGAGGTCGAGCACCCCGATGAGCCGCCCGTCCTTGACGAGCGGCACCACGATCTCGGAGTTCGAGGCCGCATCGCAGGCGATGTGGCCCGGGAAGGCGTGCACGTCGGGCACGACCACGGTCTCGCGGCGCGACGCGGCGGTGCCGCACACCCCCTGGCCGAGCGCGATGCGCACGCAGGCGGGCTTGCCCTGGAACGGCCCGACCACGAGTCCGCCGTCGCGCAGCAGGTAGAAGCCCGCCCAGTTGAGCTCCGGCAGCACCGCGTACAGCAGCGCCGCCGCGTTGGCGAGGTTGGCGATGCCGTCGCGCTCGCCCGCGATCAGGCCGGCGAGCGCCTGGTCGAGCTCGGCGTACAGCGCCTCGGGGGGCAGGTCGCGCGCGACCGTGACGGCGTGGCTCATCGGGTTCTCCGGCCGGGCCTCAGGCTTCCTCGACCGCGAAGGTAAGCACCTCGCGGATCGAGCCGCAACCGGTGGCGAGCATCAGCACGCGGTCGAGCCCGAGCGCGACGCCGGCGCAGTCCGGCAGCCCCGCGGCGAGCGCCGCGAGCAGCCGCTCGTCGACCGGCGGCACCGGCAGGCCGCGCGCGGCGCGCGCGGCGCGGTCGGCCTCGAAGCGGCGCCGCTGCTCGGCGGGGTCGGCGAGCTCGTGGAAGCCGTTGCAGAGCTCCAAGCCCTCGCCGTAGGCCTCGAAGCGGGCCGCGACCGCGGGCGTTCCCGGCAGCAGCCGCGCGAGCGCCGCCTGCGAGGCCGGGTACTCGTGCACGAAGCTGATCCGGCCCCGGCCGAGGGTCGGGCCGACGACCACCGCCATCAGGAGGTCGAGGACCGCATCGCGGTCGGTACCGGGGTCGGCGGCGCCGGCGCGCTCGCGCGCGAGCCCGGCGAGGGTCGTCAGCGGCGCGCTCAGCGGGTCGACCCCGAGCGCGCGCTCGAAGGCGGCGCGGTACGTGAGCCGCTCGGCCGGCCACTGGAAGCGCGCGCCGAGCAGCGCCTCGAGCAGCGCCTCCACCTCCGCCATCAGCGCGTGGTGGTCGAGGCCGCGCCGGTACCACTCGAGCATCGTGAACTCGGGGTTGTGCAGCCGGCCGCTCTCGCCGTCGCGGAACACCTTGCACAGCTGGTAGATGTCGTCGCTGCCGGCCGCCAGCAGCCGCTTCATCGCGTACTCGGGCGAGGTCTGCAGGTAGTAGGGCGCGGGCCGCCCGGCGATCGCGGTCGCGAGCGAGGCGAGGTGCACGTCGGTGACGGTCGCCTGGGCGAGGATCGGGGTCTCGACCTCGAGCACGCCGCGCGCTGCGAAAAATGCGCGGCAGCGGGCGTTCATCGCGGCGCGCGCGGCGAGGATCGCCGGCGCCGCGGACGGGGCGTCCGCGACGAGGCTCAGCGTCTCGAACGGCAGCTGCGCGACGCCGACCACGGCGCCGCCCGCGCAGACCGCGAAGCGCTCCATCAGGTTCTCGAGTTCGCGCACGTTGCCCGGCCATTCGTGACGCGCGAGCGCCGCGAGCGCCGCCTCGCTGAAGGCCACCGTCGGGTAGCCGCGCGCGGCGAGCCGCGCGTTCAAGTCGACGATCAGCAACGGCAGGTCCTCGCCGCGCGCGCGCAGCGGCGGGATCGCGACCGGGAACACGTTGAGCCGGTAGTAGAGGTCGGCGCGGAAGCGCCCGGCGGCGACCTCGACCGGCAGGTCGCGGTGAGTGGCGGCGACGATGCGCACGTCGCAGCGCCGCTCCTCGCCGCCGCCGACGCGCTCGTAGACCCGCTCCTGCAGCACCCGCAGCAGCTTCACCTGCATCAGCGGGCTCATCTCGCCGATCTCGTCGAGGAACAGCGTGCCGCCCTCGGCGAGCTCGAAGCGCCCGCGGCGCTGCGCGTGGGCGCCGGTGAAGGCGCCCTTCTCGTGCCCGAAGAGCTCGCTCTCCAGCAGCTCCGCCGGGATCGCGCCGCAGTTGACCGCGACGAACGGCCCGGCCGCGCGCGGCGAGAGCGCGTGCAGGGCGCGCGCCACGCCCTCCTTGCCCGTGCCCGACTCGCCGGTGATCAGCACCGTGGTGTCGAAGCGCGCGACCTGGCCGACCTGCTCGCGCACGCGGCGCACGCCGCTGCTGACGCCGGTCGGGTGGCAGGGACGCGGCGCCGTCGCCTCGCCCGGACCCTGGTTGGCCGCGCGCGGCCGGGGCAGCGCGGAGAGCACCTCAGGCGATAGCATCGAGCGCCTCCTCGGGCCACGTGCCGGCGCGCGCGAAGCCCGGCAGCGACAGCTGGCGCGAGGCGCGGCTGCCCTGCGCGTCGCGCGCGTGCCACTCGCGGGCATGCGTGCCGAGCAGCGCCGCCGGCACCGGGCGGGCGAACAGGTAACCCTGAGCGCGGTCGCAGCCGAGCTCGCACAGCAGCTCAAGCGCCGCCTCCGTCTCGACGCCCTCGGCGAGCGCGTCGAGGCCGTGCGCGTGGGCGAGCGCGATCAGGTGCTCGACGATGCAGCGCTGCTCGTCGCTGGACTCGACGCCGTGCACCAGCGCCCGGTCGATCTTGAGCTCGTCGCACACGAGCCAGTCGAGGCGGGTCGCGGTCGAGAAACCGGCGCCGAAGTCGTCGAGCGCCACCCGCACGCCGAGCGCGCGCACGCGGCGCAGGATGCGCGCGGCGCGCTTCAAATCGCTGAGCGGCGCGCTCTCGGAGATCTCGAGCGTCAGCAGCTCCGGGGCCACCTGCGCGGCCTCGAGCCGGCGCGCGACGGTGTCCGCCAGGCCCTCGTCGAGCAGGCCGCCGACGTGCAGGTTGACCGCGACGCCGAGCGGCCCGAGGCCCTCCTCGTGCCAGCCACCCGCGGCCGCCAGCGTCTCGGTCAGCACGAAGTCGAACAGGGTCGACAGCAGGCCGGCGCGCTCGACCGCCGGCAGCAGCTGGTCCGGGCGCACCGTGAGGCCGCGCGGCGACTCGGCGCGCACCAGCGCCTCCACGCCCTGCACCCGCCAGCGGCAGCTGCCGTCGCAGCGCTGCTCGTGCACCACGATCGGCTGGTACACGACGCCGAGGCGGCGGCCGGTGGCGAGCGCGAGTCGCGTGCCGGGATCCTCGACGGTCGCCTCGCCGAGGAGCGTGAGCCGTCCCCGCCGGCGCGCCGCGGCGATCGCCCGGCGCTCGCTTCCCCGCTCATTCTTCGTCAGCGCGTGCATCGATGATGCCTCGGCCCGGTGGTTGCTCCCCGGGGCCTACTTCACCAAGGACGGCTGCGGGCGTTGATCAGCAATCCCCCTAAAGTGGCCTGCACGCGGCGCGCCAATGGGCCTCCTCGCTCGGGAGCAGCCGCGTACGCGCGCGCCCGGCGCTCTGTGCGCCGCGCTCGGGAAAAACAGGGGTTCGCGCGTCAGGTCGCACCGGCCGCGCGCGGCCGATGCGACATAACGCAGGCTCAGCGGCGCAGCCGGTCGGCGAGCAGCCGCGCGAGGATCCCGGCGAAGGCGTCGCCGAGCTGCGGGTGCTTGAGGCCGTACTCGACGGTCGCCTCGAGGTAGCCGAGCTTGCTGCCGCAGTCGTAGCGCTTGCCCTCGAAGGCGTAGGCGTACACGGCCTCGTCCGCCAGCAGCGCGGCGATGCCGTCGGTCAGCTGGATCTCCCCGCCCGCGCCGCGCCCGACCTTCTCGAGCTTGTCGAACACGCGCGGGCTCAGCAGGTAGCGGCCGACCACCGCGAGGTTCGAGGGCGCGACGTCGGGCTTGGGCTTCTCGACGATCTTCTGGATGCGCGACAGCCGGTCCGTCATGCGCTCGGCGGCGACGATGCCGTACTTGTCGGTGTCCTTGCGATCGACGGTCTGCACGCCGAGCACGCTGCCGCCGAGCTCGGCGTACACGCCCGCCATCTGCTTGAGGCACGGCACCTGCGCGTCGATCAGGTCGTCGGCGAGGTGCACGAAGAACGGCTCGTCGCCGACCACCGGGCGCGCGCACAGCACCGCGTGGCCGAGGCCGAGCGGCGCGGGCTGGCGGATGTAGATGCAGGTCGCCGAGGCCGGCACGATGCTGTGCAGCGACTCGAGCAGCTCCTGCTTGCCCTGCGCCTCGAGCGCCGCCTCGAGCTCGGGGGCCGAGTCGAAGTGGTCCTCGATCGCGCGCTTGGAGCTGCCGGTGATGAACACCAGCTGCGTCGCGCCCGCCGCCAGCGCCTCCTCGGCCGCGTACTGGATCAGCGGCTTGTCGACGATCGGCAGCATCTCCTTCGGGCTCGCCTTGGTGGCGGGCAGGAAGCGGGTGCCGCGGCCGGCGACGGGGAAGACGGCGGTACGGATCGGCTTTCTCTGGGGGGGCATGGGGACCTCGGCACCAAACTTAAGATTCTAGCGGACCAGAATGAGGGCGCCGTGACGGGCCGCACGCCGCCGGCCGGTGGCCTCAGCGGCGGCGCCCGCCGGGCGGGGCGGCGAGCTCCGCCGGCGACAGCGGCTTGAGCGAGTCCCAGCTCTTGCAGCCCGGGCACTGCCAGAAGAACCCGCTCGAGGAGAACCCGCACTCGCCGCAGCGGAACCGCGCCGAGCGCTGGGCCTGGCGCCGGATCGCCGCCGCGAGGCGCCGCAGCGCCTCGTCCGAGAGCGGCGCCTCCCCCGGGTGCAGCGCGGCGATGATCTCGGCGATGCCGCTGTCGCGCCCGAGGAAGCCGCGCGCGAGCTCGAGCAGCGGCGGCGCATCGAGCGTGCCGGTCAGGATCGCCGCGTACGCCATCGCGTCCGCCACCTCGCGCCCGTCGCTGGCGAGCGCGGCGACGTGCGCGGCGAGCTCGTCCTCGCGCCCGGCGGCCTTGAGCGCCCGCACCAGGCGCGGCAGCACCTCCCCGGCGAGCTGCGGGCTGACGAGCGGCACCTTGACGAGCAGGCGCACCGCGGCGTCCGGCTCCTTGAGGTCGAGCGCGACGTCGGCGCGCACCAGCGCCGCGCGCGGGAAGCGCTTCAGGTCCGAGCGCGCGGCGCGCAGGTGCTCGCGCGCCGCCGCCGTGTCGCCGCTCGCGCGCGCCGCCTCGGCGAGCTCGCAGTGGTAGTGGGCGATCGCCGAGGGCTGCTCGGGCTTGCCGATGCGCGCCAGCTCCTTGTGGATCGCGATCGCCTTCTCCCAGTCGCGCTCGAGCTCGTACAGGCCCACCAGGTCCTTGAGCGCGGCGATCCGGTAGGTGCCGCCGGCGGCGAGCTCCGATAGCAGCTTCTCGGCGCGGTCGAAGAGCCCGGCGCGCTGGTAGTCCTGCGCGAGCGCGTAGGTC
>JAFEDP010000093.1 GCA_018241545.1 Pseudomonadota bacterium | reverse complement strand
TTCTCGATGGCGCCGGCGAGCTCAAGCCGCCAGCGCAGGTAGCAGCCATCGGCCTGCAGCGCGTCGAGCGGCGGCACGTCCGCGGCGCTCGCCACGACGTTCAGCGAGCCGAGGCGGGCGAGCTCGGCGAACATCCGCAGCGGCTCGTTGTTCGTCTTCAGCATGTCGCGGTGGGGCTGGAATTCGATGATCCAGCCGGGCCCGCCGGCGAGGAACGCCGGTGCCGGTTCGGCGGCCTCGGGCGGCGCGGCCGGCGGCGATGCGGGTGCGGCTGCCGCCACCGGCGCGGGCGCCGGCTCAGCGGCCCGGCCCGGGTGGCGCGCCAGCAGCTGGGCGATCTCGTCGGCCAGCAACGCGATGCGCCGGGCGTCGACCGGCTCCTTCGCCTGGACCGCCTTGACCATCTCGCGCAGCCCGTCCACCGACTGCAGCAGCAGCTGGATGGCGTCGGGCGTCACGGGCCGGGTGCCGTTGCGCATCTCGTCGAGCAGCGTCTCCACGCCGTGCGTGAAGTTCGACACGTCCATGAAGCCGAACGTCGCGGCGCCGCCCTTGATCGAGTGCGCGGCACGGAAGATCGTGTTGATCGTCTCGCGGTCCGCGTTCACGTCGAGATTCAGCAGGCTCGACTCCATGACGTCGAGACCTTCGAAGCTCTCCTCGAAGAAGATCTTGTGGATCTCCTCCATTTCCAGGTCGAGCGACATCGAGATCCCCTCGCGCCGGGCCAGTCAGAGCACGCGCGCGATGGTCGCGAGCAGCTGGTCGGGATTGAACGGCTTGACGATCCAGCCGGTCGCGCCGGCCTGCTTGCCCTGCATCTTCTTGTCCTGGCTCGACTCGGTGGTGAGCACGAGCATCGGCGTGTAGCGATACGACGGCAGCGCGCGCAATTCGCGCACCAGGGTGATCCCGTCCATGCGCGGCATGTTGACGTCGGTCAGCACGAGGTCGACGGGGTGCTGACGCGCGTATTCGAGGGCCTCGACGCCGTCCACGGCCTGGACGACCGCGTAGCCGGCGCCCTTCAGAGTGAAGTTCACCATCTGCCGCATCGATGCGGAGTCGTCGACCGCCAGAATTGTGCCTGCCATAACGCGTCTGCTCCGTCCTGAAATGCCGGCCTGCGAACCGGTGATCGGCCCGCGTGGCCCGAAATTGAGTCAAGCGCCTGGGACGAACCGGGGCCAAAGCGAGACCTGGCGCTCACTTCGCGCCCAATGAGGGCTTTCTGTAGGTGGGCCGGCGTGAGCGCATCAGGGCACGCGCCGGCGGGGCCCGGACGCGGCGAAGCACAGCGACCCGCGGCCGCCGTATCGGCCGCCGGGACGCGGAACTTGAGTCGGCCGGAGGGGGCTCAGCCGCGGCCGAGGCCGGGCGAGTTGCTGCTCTGGAAGCGCTGGTGGACTTCGCCGTCGCGCACGCGCTCGTCGTAGCGGCCGCGCGTGTACTGCATGACGGTGCGGCGCCAGAAACGCACCGCCTCCTCATTGGCGGCGGCCTCGACGATCTCCCAGCGGCCGGCGAAGCGGCTGAAGATGAGGCTGGCGGCCGCGCGCCCCACGCCGCGCCGGCGCTGCGGGCGGCGGATGAAGAATTCAGCCATGCGAAAGTCGGCGGCGTCCGCGAGCGACGCACCGCCCATCGGACGGGAGACGAGCGCGAAGCCGGCGGCGCGCCCGGCCGACAGGATCAGCAGCGGATGGGACCGGTCGTCGCGAAACCAGCGCGCGAGCAGCTCCGCATGGCGTGCGCCGTGCTCGCCGAACACCGGGAACACGCCGGTGCCCGAGCGCGACACCTCGGCGAGCTCGTCGAGGTACTCGGGATAGACGCTCTGGATCCAGAGCTGGTCCTCTTCGGACCGTTTGGCATCGCGCAGCGTGACGCTCATCGCACGACTACACCCGGGGCCACCCTGCCCCTGCCCAGAAAATCAAAAACCGGGCGGATCCGCCAGCAGCGTGCTGGGGACCCGACCCGGTTCACATCGACAACGCTTGCGCGTTTCGATTACTGCTTCGGAGCTTCCTTCGGAGCCTCAGCCGGAGCAGCGGCCGGGGCAGCGCCCGCAGCCGGAGCAGCGGCGTCAGCAGCCGGAGCAGCGGCCGGAGCAGCGGCCGGAGCGCTCTCAGCAGCCGGAGCAGGGGCCGTGGCCGCCGGAGCCGGAGCCGGGGCCTCTTCCTTCTTGCCGCCGCAGGCGGCCAGCACCAGCGCCAGAGCAGCGGCGCCAAAGGCGATTTTCACGTTCATCTGTCGATACCCCAAATTCCAGTGTGGTAAGAAATCGCGGCCGGAGGGGCTGGCGAGCGCATGACCCGTCCCGGTCCACGGCCAGCGATTGTACAGGCTTTCCGGCCGAATGCTCGCAAAGATTGGTCATGGCGCAGGGCCGCAGGGCCCGTCTACACTCGCGCGCGGCGGCCCACCGTTTGCGACGCCGCCTCGAGGGGAGTGATGGCAGCGCCAGAGACGCTAGACGCGTTGTTCTTAGCCCACGCCGCGGTCCTGGCGGCCACCACCGAGCGGGCCCTGGCGGCTGCGGGCGCGGACGCGGTCGTGATCGGAGCCGGCTTCCAACGCTACCGATTCCTGGACGACCAGCCCGACCCTTTCGTCGCCAACCCGCACTTTCGGGCGTGGGCCCCGATCCTGAACGCGCCCGGGTCGTTCGTGGTGTACGTGCCCGGCCGCCGGCCGCTGCTGCTGTTCCACCAGCCTGAGGACTACTGGCACAAGCCGCCGGCGTCGCCGCACGGCGGCTGGGTCGAGGCTTTCGATCTGCGGGTGATCCGCAACCCCGCCGAGGCGCGTGCCCACGTGCCCGCGGGTGCCGCCTACGTCGGGGAGCCGTTCAGCGGCTGCGAGGAATGGCGGTTCGGCGCCGTCAATCCGCCGGCCCTCGTCGACCGGCTGCACTGGGCACGGGGAACCAAGACCCCCTACGAGCTCGCCTGCCTGCGGCAGGCGGCGCGGCTTGGAGCCCGAGCCCACCGGGCGGCCGCCGGCGCATTCCTCGCCGGGGCTTCGGAGTACGAGATCCATCTCGCCTACCTCGAGGCCACCGGCCACTGCGAGGCGGAGCTCCCTTACCCGAATATCATCGCCCTGAACGAGGGCGCGGCGGTCCTGCACTACACGGACCTGTCGCGCGATCAGCCGGCGGTCCGGCGCTCGCTGCTGATCGACGCCGGTGCCCAGTGCCGCAGCTACGCCTGCGACATCACCCGCACCCACGTGGCCGCCGGCAGCCCCTTCGCGGACCTGGTGGCAGGGCTCGATGCCGCGGAGCAGCGCCTGTGCGCGATGGTGCGCCCGGGCCGACCCTATCCCGAGATCCACTTCGAGGCGCACCGGCTGGTGGCGGCGCTGCTGGTCGAGCACGGCCTCGTGACCTGCTCGGCGGACGCGGCGGTCGAGACGGGGGTCACGCGCGTGTTCTTCCCGCACGGCGTCGGTCACCTCCTCGGCCTACAGGTGCACGACGTGGGCGGCCACCAGGCGGCCGAGGACGGCGGCAGAGCCCCCCCGCCCGCCGACCACCCGTTCCTGCGGCTCACGCGTCGCCTGGAGCCCGGCATGGTCGTGACGATCGAACCGGGCATCTACTTCATCGACCTGCTGCTCGACCAGGCCCGGGCCGACGGCCGGGGGCGCCACATCGACTGGGATACGGTCGCCGACCTGGCCCCCTACGGGGGCGTGCGGATCGAGGACGACGTGGTCGCGCTGCCCGACGGGCCGGACAACCTGACCCGCGCGGCATTTGCCGGTCTCGGGTCCTGAACCCCCGGCGGCGCTAAGGAGCCCATCCGATGCCGGACGAGAAGCCGCGACTCAGCGCCGATCCGATGTACCTGCTGCTGCGCGAGGGTCGCGTCGAGGAGTTCAACCGTCGGCGCGCCGTCGGCGAGAAGTTCGACCTGCGCGGCTGCAACCTGAGGGGGCTCGACCTGCGCGAGCTGGACGTCTCGGGCGGAGTCGACTTCTCGAACGCCTACCTGCGGCAGGCCGACCTGCGCGGACTCAACCTCTCGAAGTGCCGCCTCGAGGGCGCGAGCCTGCACGCCGCGCACGTCTCCGGCGTGCTGTTCCCGGTCGAGCTCGAGCCCGCCGAGATCGAGATGTCGGTGCGGATCGGCACGCGCATGCGCTACCGACCCTAAAAAAAGGCCGGGGGGATGCCCCGGCCTACTACTATGGCGACCCGGCGCCCGCGAGGGCCACCGGAATTCGCCGGACTAATCGTTCCCGCTCAGGCCGCCGCCTTCTTGCGCCGCGGCTTCTTCTCCGCCGGAGCCTCGGCAGACTCCGCCGCCGGGGCGGCCTTGCGCGCGCGCTTCGGCTTGGCGGCCTGCTCGCCGGCAGGCTCGGCCTCGACCTTGGCCGCCGGCTTGTCGACGAGCGCCACCAGCGCCATCGGCGCGGAGTCGCCCGGACGCGGCTCCATCTTCAGGATGCGGGTGTAGCCGCCGGCACGCGCCTTGAAGCGCGGACCGACGTCGGTGAACAGCTTCTCGACCAGCGCCTCGTCGCGCAGCTTCGCGAACGCCCGCCGCCGCGCCGCGATGCTGTCGTGCTTGCCGAGCGTGATGATCGGCTCGACGACGCGCCGCAGCTCCTTGGCCTTGGGCACGGTGGTCCGAATGGTCTCGTACTTGAGGAGTGCGATCGCGAGATTGCGCAGCAACGCGTGCCGATGCGACGTGTTGCGCGAGAGCTGGCGACCGGAGAGATGGTGACGCATGGTTCTCTAATTCCGCTGGGTGCCGACGCGTGCGTCAGGCCGTCTTGTAGTCGTCTTCGCGCCGCAGGGTCGGCGGCGGCCAGCCCTCGAGCCGCATGCCGAGCGACAGGCCGTGGCTCTCGAGCACCTCCTTGATCTCGGTCAGCGACTTCTTGCCGAGGTTCGGGGTGCGCAGCAGCTCGACCTCGGTGCGCTGCACCAGGTCGCCGATGTAGTGGATGTTCTCGGCCTTCAGGCAGTTGGCGCTGCGGACCGTGAGCTCGAGCTCGTCGACCGGGCGCAGCAGGATCGGGTCGAACTGCGTCTCGACGGTCTTGGCCGCCCCTTCCTCCTGGCCCTGCAGGTCGACGAACACCGACAGCTGGTCCTTCAGGATGGCGCCGGCGCGGCGGATCGCCTCTTCCGGGTCGATCGTGCCGTTGGTCTCGATGTCGATGATCAGCTTGTCGAGGTCGGTGCGCTGCTCCACGCGCGCGGACTCGACGTTGTAGGTGACGCGCCGCACCGGTGAGAACGATGCGTCGAGCTGCAGGCGGCCGATCGGGCGCGTCTGCTCCTCGAAGCCGCGCGCGACTGCCGGGCGGTAGCCCCGGCCGCGCTCGATCTTGAGCGTCATGTTGAGCTCGCCGGCCTTCGTCAGGTTCGCGATCACGAGATCCGGGTTCAGGATCTCGACGTCGTGGTCGCCCTGGATGTCGCCGGCGCGCACCGGGCCCGGGCCCTTCTTGACGAGGCGCAGTTCCGACTCGTCGCGCGCATGCATGCGGACGGCGACCTGCTTGAGGTTCAGCAGCACGTCGACCACGTCCTCCTGCACGCCCTCGATCGAGGTGTATTCGTGCAGCACGCCGTCGATCTCGACCTCGGTGATCGCGGCGCCCGGCAGCGACGACAGCAGCACGCGCCGCAGCGCGTTGCCGAGCGTGTGGCCGAAGCCCCGCTCGAACGGCTCGATGACGACGCGCGCGTGCCGGGGACCCTGCTCGGTCACCTTGACGACGCGCGGCTTCAGAAATTCAGCGACTGATCCCTGCATGTGAGGCACCTGGGTCTGCAACTGAGGCCCGCCGGCGGCGCCGGCGGGCCAGGAGGCCGATTACTTCGAGTACAGCTCGACGACGAGGTTCTCGTTGATGTCGGGCAGGATCTCGTCCCGGTCCGGGATCGACTTCAACGTGCCCGTCATCTTCTTCTCGTCGACCAGCACCCAGTCCGGGAAGCCGGCCTGCGCCGCGATCGCCAGCGCCGCCGCCACCCGGCCCTGCTGCTTGGCGTGCTCGCGCACCTCGATCAGGTCGCCGGCGTTGCACTGGTACGAGGGCACGTTGACGCCCTTGCCGTTCACCGAGATGCCCTTGTGCGACACCAGCTGGCGCGCCTCGGCGCGCGTCGCCGCGAAGCCCATCCGGTAGACGACGTTGTCGAGGCGCCGCTCCAGCGACTTCAGCAGGTTCTCGCCGGTCGCACCCGGGCGACCCGCGGCCTTCGCGTAGTAGTTGCGGAACTGCCGCTCGAGCACGCCGTACATGCGGCGCAGCTTCTGCTTCTCGCGCAGCTGCACGCCGTAGTCCGACAGCCGCTGCTTGCGCTCGCCCTTGATGCCGCCCGGCGGCACCTCCAGCTTGCACTTCGACTCGAGCGACTTGACGCCGCTCTTCAGGAAGAGATCAGTGCCCTCGCGGCGCGAGAGCTTGCACTTGGGTCCGAGATACCTGGCCATTGCGTTCCTCGAATTCGGTCGGGCGCGGTCAGACGCGCCGCTTCTTCGGCGGCCGGCAGCCGTTGTGCGGAATCGGCGTCACGTCCGCGATGCTCGTGATCTTGAGGCCGCAGGCGTTCAGCGCGCGCACGGCCGACTCGCGTCCGGGCCCCGGGCCCTTGACCTTCACTTCGACGTTACGCACGCCGTATTCCTGCGCGGCGACTCCGGCCTTCTCGGCGGCCACCTGCGCTGCGAACGGCGTGGACTTGCGCGAGCCGCGGAAGCCGCAGCCGCCAGAGGTCGCCCACGACAGGACGTTGCCCTGGCGGTCGGTGATCGTGATGATCGTGTTGTTGAAGGACGCGTGCACGTGCGCGACGGCGTCGCTGACCTGGCGGCGCGCCTTCTTGGCGCGCGGCGCCTTCTTGGCGTCCGCGCCGCCCTGCTGCTGCTGCTTCTGTTCGGCCATTCGCGAGTGTTCCTAAAAGGTTGTGCTCAGACCTTGCCCGGGGGCGCGTTCAGCTTGACCGCCTGCTTGCGCGGGCCCTTGCGGGTGCGCGCGTTGGTGCGGGTACGCTGGCCGCGCATCGGCAGGCCCTTGCGGTGCCGCACGCCGCGGTACGAGCCCATGTCCATCAGGCGCTTGATGTTCATCGACGTCTCGCGGCGCAGGTCGCCCTCGACCGTGACGCGGGAGATGAACGAGCGCAGCGCCGCGACCTCGGCCTCGGTGAGGTCCTTGGTCTTGGTGCTCGGCGCAATGCCGGTGGCCGAACACGCCTTCTCGGCGGTCGCTCGGCCAATGCCGAAGATGTGGGTCAGCCCGATGACGATGTGCTTGTTCATCGGGATGTTAATGCCGGCAATGCGCGCCATGTGCTGCCCTGGGGAATGCTCTGGGAAAAGTTCAGTACTATATCAAAATTCGCGTTTTCTCTCAACCCGGCGGCGGGCCGCGCCCACCGCCTCGGCCGGGAACCGGGTACGCGCCGGGCGGCCCGTCGCCGCCGCGCGGCCGGGCCCCGGCGGGCCCGGTTCAGCCCTGCCGCTGCTTGTGGCGCGCGTCGGAACAGATGATGTAGACGACGCCGCGACGGCGCACGACCTTGCAGTTCTTGCAGATCTTCTTGACGGACGGACGGACCTTCATGAGCGTGGACCTCGAATGGACGTCGGTGGAGCCGCCGCCTAGCGGGACGGACCCGGGCGGCCTGCGCCGCGCAGGCTGGCCTTCTTCAGCAGCCCCTCGTACTGGTGCGACATCATGTGGGCGTTGAGCTGGGCGATGAAGTCCATCACCACGACCACGATGATCAGGAGCGACGTGCCACCGAAGTAGAACGGCACGTTCCCGAACGAGATCAGGAACTCCGGCAGCAAGCACACGAGCGTGACGTAGACGGCGCCCCACAGCGTCAGGCGCGTCAGCACCCGGTCGATGTACTCGCCGGTCTGCTGGCCAGGGCGGATGCCCGGGATGAAGGCGCCCGCCTTCTTGAGGTTGTCGGCCGTCTCGCGCGAGTTGAACACGAGCCCGGTGTAGAAGAAGCAGAAGAACACGATCAGGGCGCTGTACAGCAGCATGTGCAGCGGCTGCCCGTAGCCGAGCGAGGCAGCGAGGTTCTGCATGAAGGTCTTGAGCCCGCCGCCCAGGCCCGTCTCGCCGGCGCCGGTGCCCGCGAAGTTCGCGAGCGTCGCCGGGAACAGCAGCAGCGACGAGGCGAAGATCGGCGGGATCACGCCCGACATGTTGAGCTTGAACGGCAGGTGGCTGGACTGCCCGGCCACCATGCGCCGCCCGACCATGCGCTTGGCGTAGTTCACCGCGATGCGCCGCTGGCCGCTCTCGACCCGCACCACGAAGAACGTCACGATCACCACCACGACGGCGACGATGATCGCGAACGCCGGGTTCATCTCGCCGGTGCTGACCTGGTTGAACGTGTTGCCAAGCGCCGCCGGCAGACCCGCGATGATGCCGGACAGGATGATCATCGAGATGCCATTGCCGATGCCGCGCTCGGTGATCTGCTCGCCGAGCCACATCAGGAAAAGCGTGCCCGTCGTCAGCGTGATCGTGGCGACGACGATGAAGTACACGCCGGGATTGAGCACCACGCCCTGGTTCTGGAACGCATAGGCTGCGCCGGCGCCCTGGAAGAACGCGAGTGCGACGGTGCCGTAGCGCGTCCACTGGGTGATCTTGCGCCGGCCGGCCTCGCCCTCCTTGCGCAGCTCCGCCCACGGCGGGTACACGACCGCGACCATCTGGATGATGATCGAGGCCGAGATGTACGGCATCACGCCGAGCGCGAAGATCGACAGGCGCGACAGCGCGCCGCCGGAGAACATGTTGAAGAGCCCGAGGATCGTGCCCTCCTGCTCCTGGAAGAAGCGCGCGAGCGCAATCGGGTCGATCCCGGGCGTCGGGATGAAGGTCCCGATCCGGTAGACGATCAGCCCGCCGAGCAGGAACAGCAGGCGCTGACGGATCTCGGTGAAGCGTGCAGCGTCACCGAGACCGGCAATCGGATTCTGACCCGAGATGGCCACCGTGGGTTACTCGAACCGCCCGCCGGCCGCCTCGATCGCGGCGCGAGCGCCCTTGGTCGCGGCGAGGCCCTTGACGACGACCGCGGCGCTGACCGCCCCGGACAGGATCACCTTGACCTTCTCGATGCCGGCCGGCACGGCGCTCGCGGCCTGCAGCGCGGCGAGGTCGACGGCGCCGCCGTTCTTGGCGGCGACCTTCGCGAGCGTCGCGAGCGTGACCTCGGCGCGGGTCGGCTTCACCTTGGAGCGGAAGCCCATCTTCGGCAGGCGGCGCTGCAGCGGCATCTGGCCGCCTTCGAAGCCGACCTTGTGGTAGCCGCCCTTGCGGGCGCGCTGACCCTTGACGCCGCGGCCGCAGGTCTTGCCCTGGCCAGCCGACGCACCGCGTCCGACGCGCAGGCGCGACTTCTTGCTGCCCTCGGCGGGGCCCATCGTGTTCAGTTTCATGACGCTCTCGTCCTCAGGCCTTCTCGACCGCGAGCAGGTGCGAGGCCTTGTTGATCATGCCGCGGATCGGCGCGGTATCGAGCACCACGACCGAGTGGCCGATGCGGCGCAGGCCGAGGCCGCGCACCGACGCCTGGATGTTCTTCAGCTGCCCGGCCGTGCTGCGCTTCTGCGTGACTTTGATCTTGCCGCTCATGCTGGTGTCCCCGGTTGCGATCCCGGCCCTCAGGCCAGGATCTCCTCGACCGACTTGCCGCGCTTGGCCGCGATCGAGTCCGGCGAGGCCATGCGCGACAGCGCGTTGAAGGTGGCGCGCACGACGTTGATCGGATTGCGCGAGCCGTAGCTCTTGGCGAGCACGTTACGCACGCCGGCGCACTCGAAGACCGCGCGCATGCCGCCACCGGC
>JAFEDP010000092.1 GCA_018241545.1 Pseudomonadota bacterium | reverse complement strand
CGCCCCCGCGGCGCTGCGCGCCGAGCCCGTGGCGCTCACCTTCGATGACCTGCCGCTCAACGGCACGCTGGTGCCCGGCACCTCCGAGGTGGACGTGGCGCGCGCGGCCATCGCGGTGTTGCGTCGCCAGCACGTGCCGCCGGTCGTCGGCTTCGTCAACGGTGCGAAGCTCGAGGGCCGGCCGGCGGCGGCGGCCGCGCTGCGGCTGTGGGTCGACGCCGGCTTCGCCGTCGGCAACCACACCTACCGCCACATCGACCTGTCCGAGGTCAGCGCCGCGCGGTTCCTCGAGGACGCGGCGACCAACGAGCCGGTCCTCGAGCTGCTCGCCGGCGCCGCGGGCACGGCCTGGTTCCGCTACCCGTACCTGCGCGAGGGCGACACGCGCGAGAAGCGCGACGCGGTGCGCGCCGGCCTCGCGGCGCGCGGCTACCGGATCGCGCAGGTCACGCTCGACTACGAGGACTACGCCTGGAACAGCCCGTATGCGCGCTGCCGCGCGGCCGGCGACGCGGCGGCGCTGCGCTGGCTGCGCGCAAGCTACCTCGAGACCGCCGCCGCGTACCTGGACGGCGCGCGCCGGGCCGCGCAGCAGGCCTTCGGCCGGCCGATCAGCCACGTGCTGCTGCTGCACCTCGGCGCCTACAGCGGCGAGATCCTGCCCGACCTGCTGGCGCTGCTGCGCGCCAAGGGCTACACGCTCGCGACGCTCGAGGAGGTCGCGCGCGACCCGGCGCTCGCGAGCAACCCCGACTGGCCGTCGGCCGGCGGCGGCACGCTGCTCGAGCAATGGCTCGAGGCACGCGCGCAGCCCTACCCGCCGGTGCCGCCCAAGCCGTTCGCGGCGCTCGAGGCGCTGTGCCGGGCGGCGGCGGCGCCGGGCGCGCGCGCGCTCAGAAACTGAGACCGAGGCCGAGGTCGAAGCGCGTGAAGTCGTCGTTGGCGCGAAAGCGCTGGTAGTCGGCCTTCAGCACCACGTGCGGGTTGAGGTAGACGTTCGCGCCCACGGTCCAGACGTCGTCGTGCGGCTGCGGCCAGGGCCGGCCGTCGGCGGCGAGCCCGCTCGGCACCGGCGCGACCCCGGGCGCGATGCCGCGGTAGTCGGCGCCCATGTCGTAGTGCTCGAAGCGGGCGAACGGCGCGACGCGGTAGCCGTCGCGCTGCCACACCGTGTAGGCGCCCTGCAGGTAGTAGCCGACGAACGCCGCCGGCATCGGGTTCGTGCCGCCGGCGTTGGCGAGGTTGAAGGCGGCGGTACCGGAGATCGTGCCACGCGCGTAGACCGCCGACAGGTCGGCGGCGCCCGGGGTCCAGCGCGCGTGGCCCTCCCAGAGCGTCACCCGCTGGTCGGGCAGCCCGGTGGGCTCAGCCGGAACCTCCGCCTTGCCGGTGAACACGGCGGCGCCGGCCAGCAGGCCCGGCACGCCCGTGTAGCTCAGCGACAGGTACTGCGACAGGTGGCGGGCACGGGCGAACTGGCCCTCCTGGTGGGTGGCCTGCAGCGGCGCCGCGCCGCTCGTCTCGAGCTCGAAGGCGTTGCGATACAGCGGGTTCGCGGGGTTCGGGTCCCAGCCGCCCAGGTCCGGGCCGGTGGTCACGCCGACGTCCCACTTCAGGCCGGCGAGCGAACTGCCGTGCACGCCGATGCCGCCCTCGCGCCACGTGCTCGGGATCACCAGCGTCTCGGTGAAGTTGCGCTGGACGCCGAAGAACTGCGTCGGCTCGTGGTGCTCGTTGAGCAGGCCGAACGGCATCAGGAACAGGCCGGCCTTGACGCCGAGCCCGGCGCCGATCTGGTGGTCGACGTAGAACTGCTCGACCTCGAACTCGCCGCGGTCGTCGGCGGAGGACACGGCGTGCTCGACCTCGTACTCGGAGTTGAAGGCGGTGCGCTCGTCGAACTGGTAGCCGATGCCGAACACCGCGCGCGCGAGGTCGAACTGGGTCTGGGCGGCATCGCGGGTCGGGCGCAGGTAGTAGGCCTCGCCGTAGCCCCACACGCTCAGGTTCGGCGAGATGCTGAAGTGCGGCGGCGGCTCCGGCTCCGGCGCGGGCGCGGCGCTCGCGGCGGGCGGTGCCGACGGCTGGGCCGCGAGCGTGCGCGCCTGCTCGGCCGCGAGCGCGGCGTTCTGCGCCTTGAGGGCGCGCAGCTCCTCGCGCATCGCATCGAGCTGCTGCTGCAGCGCGCCGATCTGCTGTTCGAGCCGCTGGGGGCTCGCGGCGGGGGGCTCGACCGCCGCTGCCCCCGCGGCGGTGACGGCGGTGGCGAGCAGGAGCGCGGCGCGAAGCAGGTGACGGGCGGCCATGGCGATACCTCGATCAGGGGCGGTGGGGCGAGTGCGGGGCTGGACGGCACGCGATCCGGGGGGCACGGCCGGGTATAAGAGGTTGACGTGCATGGGGTTTTCCACCGGGGCTACGGGCTCACTTATGAATGCGAACGATTCTCACTTGCAACTGTAAGGGTCGACGGTCGCCTACGCAACTCCGTCAACCGCGTAGCCCGGCGTGGGATCTACCTAGGGCGGCGGCCGGCCCGCGCGAGGCCCGCGTCCGCCCACCCGTCCTGACCGCCGGCCGCGTTCAGGCGCCCTTTGCGCCGCGTCCTCGCTAGAATCCGCCGCGACGGGGACTCGCGCCGGTGCGGGGGCGCCCCGTGACCCGCGCGGTCACGGGACGGTGCCGGCGGCCACGAGAACAAGGCACAGCCACCGGCGGCCCGGCCGCCGACGCGAGGACAGTCGATGTGGAGCTTCCTGAAGGCGGCGCCGCACCAGGCGCTGAGGCCCGCCGCGGAATTCGATCCGGTCTACCGCCGGCTGCGCTGGCAGATCTTCGGCGGGATCTTCGTCGGCTACTCCGGGTTCTACCTGGTGCGCCTCAACTTCAACCTGGCGATGCCCTACCTCGTCGAGCAGGGCTACAGCCGCGGCGCGCTCGGCCTCGCGCTCTCGGGCGTGTCGATCGCCTACGGCCTGTCGAAGTTCCTGATGGGCAGCGTCTCCGACCGCTCCAACGCGCGCCTCTTCCTACCGCTCGGCCTCGCGATGTCGGCGGTGGTCAGCCTGACGATGGGGTTCGCGCCCTGGGCGACCTCGAGCATCGCGGTCATGTTCGCGATGCTGTTCCTCAACGGCTGGTTCCAGGGCATGGGCTGGCCGCCGTGCGGGCGCCTGATGGTCCACTGGTGGTCGCACCGCGAGCGCGGGCGGATCGTCTCGGCGTGGAACATCGCCCACAACGTCGGCGGCGGCGCCATCGGGCCGCTGTTCCTGCTCGGGCTCGCCTGGTTCGGCGACTGGCGCTCGGCGTTCTACGTGCCGGCGGTGGCGGCGCTGCTGGTCGCGTTGTTCGCGCTGCTGGTGCTGCGCGACACGCCGCAGTCGGTCGGCCTGCCGCCGATCGAGCAGTACAGGAACGACTACCCGGAGGACTACAGCGAGCGCCACGAGCAGGAGTTCAGCGCGCGGGAGATCTTCGTGCAGCACATCCTGCGCAACCGGCTGCTGTGGTGGATCGCACTCGCCAACGTGTTCGTGTACCTGCTGCGCTACGGCGTGCTCGACTGGGCCCCGACCTACCTGAAGGAAGCGAAGCACTTCTCGGTCGAGAAGAGCTCGTGGGCCTACACGCTCTACGAGTGGGCCGGCATCCCGGGCACGCTGCTGTGCGGCTGGCTCTCGGACCGCTTCTTCCAGGGGCGGCGCGGCGTCGTGCTGATCCTGTTCATGGTGCTGGTCGGGATCGCGACCGCGATCTACTGGCTCAACCCGCCCGGCCACCCGGGCGTCGACATCGCCGCGCTCGTCTGCGTCGGCTTCCTGATCTACGGTCCGGTGATGCTGATCGGCCTGTACGCGCTGGAGCTCGTGCCCAAGAAGGCCGCCGGCACCGCCGCCGGATTCACCGGCATGTTCGGCTACCTCGGCGGCTCGCTGGCGGCCAATGCGCTCGTCGGCCACACCGTCGACCGCTTCGGCTGGAACGGCGGCTTCGTGCTGCTGCTCGCGGGCTGCGTGCTCGCGATCGCCTGCGTCGTGCCGACCCTCCGGCACGACAGCCACGCCTCGCAGCGCCGCGCCGCCGGGGGTGCGAGGTGAGCGGCCCGCACGCGCTGGCGCGGCTCGCGCTGCTCGGCCTCCTGGCCGCGGCGGCCGCGGGCGCCGCCCCGCCGGCACCGCGCCATCGCACGCTCGACGGCACGCCGCCGCTGATCATCGGCCACCGCGGCCTGCCCGGCCTCTACCCGGAGGAGGTCATCGCCGGCTACGAGGCGGCGATCGCGGCGGGCACCGACGCGCTCGAGCTCGACCTGCAGTCCTCGAGCGACGGCGTGCTGTTCGCCTGCCACAACGTCTTCCTCAGCGACACGACCGACGTCGCCAGCCGGCCCGAGTTCGCGTCGCGACGCACCTCGCGCAGCGTCGACGGCGCGCCGACCGGTCCCGACTGGTACATCAGCGACTTCACCGCCGCCGAGCTCAAGACGCTGCGGGTGCGACAGCCGATCGCCTCGCGCAGCAAGCAGTACGACGGCCGCTTCCCGATGGCGACGCTCGAGGAGATCATCGCGCTCGCCAAGCGCACGATCGCCCAGCACCCGGGCCGGCGCCTCTACATCTACCCGGAGACCAAGAACCCGCTCTACCAGCGCGCGCTCGGCCGGCCGCTCGAGGAGGCGCTGCTCGCGACCCTGGAGCGCGCCGGATGGAACACGCCCGACGCACCGGTGTTCGTGCAGTCGTTCGATCCCGAGAGCCTCAAGCTGCTGCGCCGGCTCGGGCTCAGGACGCGCGTCGTGCAGCTGATCGACGGCACCGCGGCCGACTTCGCGCACGGCACGATCCGCTACGACGAGCCGGACACGGCGCGGCCGTTCTCGTGGCTGCAGGCCGGGGACCCGCGCACCTTCGCCGCGATGGTGACGCCCGCGGGCCTCGCCGAGATCCGGCGCTACGCCGACGGCATCGGGCCGTGGAAGCTCTACATCGTGCCGGCACGCGGGGTCGACGCCAACGGTCAGCCCGTCACCCGGCTCGCCGACGCCGAGAACGGGCCGCCGACCACGCTGATCGAGGACGCGCACCACGCCGGGCTGTTCGTGCACGCCTACACGTTCCGCAACGAGGCCGAGCACCTGACGCGCAGCTACCACGGCGATCCCGCCCTGGAGTACCGGACGTTCTTCGACCTCGGCATCGACGGCGTATTCACCGACTATTCGAACACGGCGCGCCAGGTACTCGACGCCTGGCTCGCACGGTCCCGGCCGCACGCGCGCGCCGCGGCCCCGCGCTGAGCCCGCCCGCCGGCACCCGCCGGCGCCGTGCCGTCACGGCGCCGTGAGCTTGAACACCGTGCCGAGGTTCGCGGCGCCGCCGTTGTAGGTCACGCCGTACAGCGTGCCGTCGCTCCCCTGGACGAGGCGCCCGATCGGGTCGGCGCCGTCGCCGGCACCACCGGCGAAGGCGTGCAGCGGCGTGACCGCGCCCACCGGCGTCGCGCGGAACAGGCTCCCGAGCTGCGAGGTGCCGTCGCCGAAGGTCAGCCCGTAGAAGTTGCCGTCGGCGCCGAGCAGCAGCGCGCCGTACGGATAGGCGCCGTCGCCGGTGCCGGTGAAGGCGTACAGCACGCTCTCGCTGCCGGCCTTGGTGAGGCGGTAGAGCGTGCCGAGGTTCGCGGCGCCGCCGTCGTAGCTCAGGCCGTAGAGTGCGCCGTCCGCCCCTTCGACCAGTTCGCCGCGCGGGTCGCCGCCGTCGCCCGCCCCGCCCGAGAACGAGTAGACGACCGCGTAGCTGCCGGCCGGGGTCACGCTGAACACCGTGCCGGCGTTGTGCGCGCCGCCGCCGCTCGTGGTCCCGTAGAGGTTGCCGTCCGAGGCGAGCATCAGCCCGGCGCGCGGGTAGGCGCCATCGCTCGAGCCGGCACCGGCGAACGCGTGCAGCAGCGTCAGCGTGCCGTCGGTCGCCAGCTTCCACACGGTGCCGAGATTGTTGCCGCCGCCGGTGTAGGTCGTGCCGTAGAGCGTGCCGTCGCTGGCGCGCACCACCCCGCCCTGGGGATCGGAGCCGTCGGCCGAACCGCCGGCGAAGGAGTGCAGCAGCGTCACGGCCCCCGCCGGCGTGACCTGCACGACCGCGCCGCTCAGGTGGCTGCCGCCGTACTGGCCGGTGCCGTAGAAGTTGCCGTCGCTGCCCTGGATCAGCGCACCGAGCGGGCCACCGGTGTCGGTTGCGGTGGCGGTGAAGGCGTGCAGCAGGGTGTAGGTCCCGGCGGTGGTGAGCGAGTAGAACACGCCGGCCTGGCCGGAGCCGCTCGCGTAGGTCATGCCGTACAGCTGGCCGTCGGTCGCGAGCACGAGGCCGCCGGTCGGCTGCGCGCCGTCGGACGTGCCGCCGGCGAAGGAATGCAGCAGGGATTCGCTCGGCGGCGCGGTGCAGGTGACGCTGACGCTCTGCACGGCCGCGGCCGGCATCGTGCCGCTGCCGCCGCTGACGCTGCAGGTGCCGGCCGCGGGCTGGTTCTGCACGGTGACGCTGTAGGTGGCGCCGAAGGCAACCGGCTGCGTGAAGCTGAACTGCGTGGCCTGGGCCGGGGGCGCCACGGTGTCGGTACCGTTGGCGAGCACGAGGCCGCCGGCGGCGAGGCCGGTGATCGTCCCGCCGAGCGTGTAGCTGCGCGGCGTGCAGGTGACGGTTACGTTCGTGACGTCGGCCGCCGGCATCGTGCCCTGGCCGTTGGCGACGGTGCAGGCGAGCCCGGCCGGCGTGGCGCCGATCTGGACGTTGTAGGCCGTGCCGCTCGCGAGCCGGGTCGCGAAGGTGAACGTGGTCGCGCCGGCGGCCGGCGACAGCGAGTCGGCGCCATTGGTGAGCGTGAGCCCGGCGACCGTGAGGCCGCTGATCGAGCCGCCGAGCGCGTAGCGCTGCGGCGGTGGCGAGCTGCCGTGGTGGCACCCCGCGAGCGCAAGTCCCAGGATCGCCGCACTCCATCCGTTGCTGCGCCGCATCGCTCCTCCCCGGGACGGCTGCACGGCGGCACTGCCCGCCGGTGGTCCCGCCTGAAGAGACGCGCGGGCGGCGCGCGAACCGGCTCACGCCGGCCGCTCGCGGGCCGGCGGCCGCCGCTCGCCGGCCGTCCGTCCCGCTCGTCACGGACTCGCTGCGCCGCCCACGCGCCCCGGGCAGGCTCGCCGCGAACACCCCCCTCGGGAGCCTGCCATGCACGACCGCCACCCGGAGACGCCCGACCTCGGCCCGCGCCGCTTCGACCTCGACTGGCTGCGGATCGGGGCGTTCCTGCTGCTGATCCTCTACCACGTCGGCATGTACTACGTGAGCTGGGACTGGCACGTGAAGAGCCCGCACGCCTCGCCGGCGATCGAGCCGCTGATGATGCTGACCGCGCCGTGGCGGCTGTCGCTGCTGTTCCTCGTGTCCGGGGTCGCAACCGCCTATCTCGCGGCGCGCGGCGGCGCGGGCTTCCTGCGCCAGCGCTCGGCCCGCCTGCTGATCCCGCTCGCCTTCGGCATGCTGGTGATCGTGCCGCCGCAGTCCTACCTGGAGGTGGTGGAGAAGCTCGGGTACAGCGGCAGCTATGCGGAGTTCTGGCGCCTGTACGTCACGGGCTACGGCGGCTTCTGCCGCGCCGGCGACTGCCTGCGGATCCCGACGTGGAACCACCTGTGGTTCGTCGCCTACCTCTGGGTGTACACCCTCGCCGCCGTGCTCGTGCTGCGGGCATGGCCGCGCCTGCTGCCGTGGCTGCGCGCGCGCGCCGAGCGCGCGCTCGCCGGGCCCGGCGCGCTGCTGCTGCCCGCCGCGCTGCTGATCGGTGCGCGCGTCGTGCTCGTGGGCCGCTTCGCGCCGACCCATGCGCTCGTCGACGACTGGTACAACCACGCGCAGTACGTCGGCGTATTCGCGCTCGGGCTCGTGCTCGCCAGGACGCGCGCGCCCTGGGAGGCGCTGGCGCGCAGCCGCTGGATCGCGCTCGCGCTCGCCCTCCTCGGCTGGGCGGCGCTGTGCGCGTACTTTGGCGCCTACGGCGACGCCGCGCCCCCGCCGCCCGACGCGCTGCGCCTCGCGATGCGCGCCGTGTACGGCGCCGAGCAGTGGCTCGCGATCGGTGCGGCGCTCGGCTTCGCGCGCCGCCATCTCAACCGCGACAGCGTCGCGCGCCGCTACCTGACCACGGCGATCTTCCCCGTCTACATCCTGCACCAGACGCTGATCGTGGTGCTCGCGCACGCGCTCAAGCCCGTGGCACTCGCGCCACCGGTCGAGGGCCTCGTGCTGGTGCTCTCGACCGCGGCCCTGTGCGGGCTGGGCTACGAGGGCATCCGCCGGGTGCCGTGGCTGCGGCCGCTGTTCGGCCTCGCCGCGCTTGCGCCGCCGCGACCGCCGCCGGCGGCGGTCGCGGCGCCGATCCCGGTGCCGCAGGACATCCATTAGACTGCCGCCGTGAGCGCGCACGGCCCCATCGCCACGGGCGACCCCGCGGTACCGGCAACGAGCCTCGGCGGCTTCCTGCGCTGGCTGCGCGGCGGGTGGCCGCTGTACGTCGGCCTGTGGCTGCTGTTCGGCGTCTACCTCGGGATCAATCAGCTGATCCACGTGCGCGAGGCACTGCCGGCGCTCGCACGCTGGAAGCCGATCGTCTGGGAGGTCAGCAGCGTCGTCATGATCCTGCTGCTGATCCCGCTCGTGGTCGGGCTCGAGCAGCGCGTGCGCGTGGACGGGAAGCCCCGGCGGCGCGTGCTCGCGGTGCACGCGCTCGGGGCGATCGCCTTCTCGCTGGTGCACACGACCGGCATGGTGCTGATCCGCCAGGGGGTCTACGCGGCGCTCGGCGACCGCTACGACTTCGGCAGTCCGCTGATCGGGTGGGCCTACGAGCTGCAGAAGGACGTGATCACCTACGGGCTCGTCCTCGGCGCGATCTTCGCGCTGCGCGAGCTGCGCGTGCGCCGCGCGAGCGAGCTGCGCGCGCAGGCGCTCGCCTCGGACCTCGCGGCAGCGCGCCTCAGCTACCTGACCGCGCAGATCGAGCCGCATTTCCTGTTCAACGCCCTGAATGCGATCTCGAACCGTATGCACGAGGACGTCGAGGCGGCCGACCGCATGCTGAGCCACCTCGCGGCGCTGCTGCGCGCCGCCTACGACGCGGACGGCTCGCCGTTCGTGCCGCTCGGCCGCGAGCTCGGCTGGCTGCGCGACTACGCGGCGATGATGAGCGAGCGCTTCCGCGGCCAGCTGACGTTCCGCCTCGAGGTCGCGCCGGGACTCGAGGGGGTGCTGGTGCCGCGGCTGCTGCTGCAGCCGCTCGTCGAGAACGCCCTCAAGCACGGCCTGCCGGGCGGCAGCGGCACGGTCGAGGTGCGGGTCGAGTGCGTCGACGGGCGGATCTGCTACCGCGTGCGCGACGACGGCGCCGGCCTGCCGGCGGCCGGGGTACGGCACGGGACCGGCCTCGGCAACGTCGGCCGGCGCCTCGAGCTGCTGTTCCCGGGCAGGCACGGCTTCGCGCTCGAGGCCGCCGAGCCGCGCGGCGCGGTGGCCACGGTGTCATTCCCGGCCGCACCGTGAGCGTCCCGGTCGTCATCGTCGACGACGAGCCGCCGGCGCGCGCCAAGCTCAGGCGCCTGCTCGCCGAGGCGGACGGCTTCGAGGTCGCGGCCGAGGCCGGCGACGTGGAGTCCGCGGTCGCCGCGGTGCGCGCGACCGGGGCCCGGCTGCTGTTCCTCGACATCCAGCTCGGCGCGCGCAGCGGCTTCGACGTGCTGGAGGCGATCCGCGGCGATGCCGCGCCGGTGGTCGTGTTCACGACCGCCTACTCCGAGCACGCGGTGCGCGCCTTCGAGCTGCAGG
>JAFEDP010000091.1 GCA_018241545.1 Pseudomonadota bacterium | reverse complement strand
CCTCCTTCCCGTGCTCCTACCTCGCCGCCGAGCACATGCTGCAGCGTGCGGGTGCCGGCGACGGCGACACGGTGCTCGTGACCGGCGCCTCGGGCGGAGTCGGCTCGGCGGCCGTGCAGCTCGCCCGCCGGCGCGCGAGCTGCACGGCCGCCGAGCCGACGCCACCCGACGCGCCGGTCACGAGCACCGTGTCGCCGTCGCCGGCACCCGCCCGCTGCAGCATGTGCTCGGCGGCGAGGTAGGAGCACGGGAAGGAGGCGAGCTCGGCGTCGGCGAGCGGGCTCTCGATGCGGCAGGCATTGCGCGCCGGGACCGCGACGTACTCGGCGAACGCCCCGGGGCAGTCGGAGCCCAAGTAGCGCGGCGGCGTACCTGGCGGGCCGCGCAGGACCGGGTCGACGAGCACGCGCTCGCCGATGCGCGCCGCCGCGACGCCGGCACCGACCGCCACCACCTCGCCGCAGGCGTCGGCGCCCTGGATGACCGGGAAGGCGAGCGCGGTGCCGGTCCAGCCGGCGTCCGCGGCGCGCGCCCCGCCCGTCGCGCCGTCGGTCGCGGCCTTCGAGTACCAGCCGGTGCGCAGGTTGAGGTCGGTGTTGTTGACGCCGGCCGCCCGAACCCGCACCAGCACCTCGCCCGCGGCCGGCGCCGGCACCGGCACGTCGTCGCGCACCGCGAGCTGCTCGAACCCGCCGTGGCCGAGCAGCAGCGCCGCGCGCATCCGCGGCGGCACGCGCGGTCGCGTACCGGTGCCGGTGGCGGTCACGGCGCGCCGTACACCCAGCGGCCGCCGACCATGGTCGCGACCACGCGCGTGTCCTTGAGCTGCTCGGCGGGCACCGTCAGCACGTCGCGGTCGACGAGCGCGAAGTCCGCCTCCTTGCCCGGCGCGATCGAGCCGATGCGGTCCTGCTGGCGCATCGCGCGCGCCGCGTTGATCGTGTAGGCGCGCAGCATGGCCTCGCGCGGCATGTCCTGGCCGGCGTCGAGGACCCCCTTGGCGCCGCGGCGCGTCTCGGCCTGGTAGATCGCGAGGAACACGTTCGGCGAGGACACGAACCAGTCGCTCGCCCCGGCGATGGTCGCGCCGGCCTCGAGCAGCGAGCGTGCCGGGTACTGCCACGGGTAGATCGCCGGGTCGACGTAAGGCTGGACGAGGTCGATCGCGTCGGTGCCCGCGCTCGCCCACAGCAGCTGGAACGAGGCGATCACGCCGAGCGCGCGGAAGCGCGGGATGTCCACCGGCCGCACGAACTGCAGGTGCGTGATCGTGTGCGGCAGCCCGCTGTCGCCGTTGGCGCGCCGCGCCGCCTCGATGCCGTTCAGCGACTCGGCCACGGCCCGGTCGCCGATCGCGTGGGTGTGCACGACGAGGCCGAGCCGGTCGGCGTCGATGCACATCTGCGCGTAGCGGGCCGGGTCGAACAGCAGGTCGCCGAGCTTGCCGGTCTGCGCGTAGGGGGCGTACATCGCCGCGGTCTGCGACGGGTACTCGACGACGCCGTCGGCGAACACCTTGACGCCATTGATGGTGAGGTTCTCGACGCCGCGGTACTGCTCGCGCAGCGCGAGCGCCTGCTTGAGCGGCTCGGGGTCGTTGGGATGGACCAGGATGTGGGCGGCGACGTGCGCGGTCAGCTCGTGCGCCTCGGCGAGCGCGCGGTAGGCGGCGAGCGCCGGCTCGTCGGCGAGCGGGTCGAGCCAGGCGGTGATGCCGAGCCCGTGCAGGTAGTCGACGGCGGCCTTGGCGCCGGCGCGCGTGCGCGCGGCATCGGGTGGCGGCACGACCTTGCGGACGACCTCGAGGCCCGCGTCGACCGCAAAGCCGTTGGGCGCGAACGCGCGATCGTAGCCGTAGTACTTGCGCTTCTCCGCGGACAGGCGCTTCAGGTACGCGGCGTCGAGCCCGGCGCGCTTGCGCAGCGCCGCGTTGGCCCAGCCGGTATGGCCGTCCATGCCGCGCAGGTACACCGGCACGCGCTCGTACGCCCCGCCGCTGAAGGCGGCATTGAGCTCGTCGGTGTGCGACCAGATCTCGAGCGGGATGCCGGACACCTCGACCACGTCGCCGCTCATCCCGCGCCCGCTGCGGCGGGCCTCCGCGACGACGGCCTCCAGCTCGTGCACGTCCTTGAGCTCGTCGTGGACGTCCGCGCCGATCAGCGTCAACCCGCCGAAGACCGCGTGGATGTGGCTGTCGATGAGCCCGGGCAGCAGCGTGCGGCCACCGAGATCGACGACCTCGGCGCCCGCGCCCACGGCCGCGGTCGCCTCGCCCTCGCTGCCGACCGCGACGATCCGCCCGTCGCGCACCGCGACGGCCTCGGCGTAGGGCCGGCCGGGCTCCGCCGTGTACACGTGCGCATGACGCAGCAGCAGCTCGCCGGCCGGCGCCAGTGCCGGGACCAGCAGTGCGGCGAGCAGGGCCGCGATGGAGCGGCGTCGGTTGGATCGGGTCATCGGAGCCCTCGGCGTGGCGGTGGGGAGCTCGGATGATAGGCACGCGCCGCCGCCGGCACTAGCGGTCGCGGCGCCGGGGGGCTCAGTCGGTGATCTCGAGGCGCGTGCCGTCGGGATCGAGCACGACGCACTCGTAGTAGCCGTCGCCGGTGCGGCGCGGGCCGTCGAGGATCGGGTAGCCGTCGGCCGCGAGGCGCCCGGTGACCTCGTCAACGCGCTGCGGCGAGCCGACCGACAGCGCCAGGTGGGTGAGACCGGCCCGCTGGGCGCCGGGCGGGGCGGAGACGAGCGCGAGGCGGGTCGTGCGCATGATCTCGAGCCGAGCCCCGCCGTCGAAGTCGAGGAAGCGCGACTCGAAGCCCTTGGCGGCATTGGCATAGTTCGCCCCGACGCGGGCGCCGAAGTAGCGCGCGTAGAACGCCGTCAGGCGCTCGAGGTCGTGCGTCCAGATCGCGATGTGGGCGAGGCGGGCCACGGAGCTCCCCGGTCGGTCGGGCGCGGGCGGAGCCCGGGCAGGCATGATGCCCGATCGCCCGGATGCACCGCCCCCTATGAAAGTTACGGGCTAATTTTCACGAGCGTGAAATCCGGATGGCGGTCGGCTATATTGATGAAAACCGGTCGGGGGGCGGATGGCGGTCGCCAAGGGACAGCGGGCGCGCGGGCGGGGCGCGGGCACGGCTCGCGGGCGAACGCGTCCGGCGCCGGCGCCGAGTCCGCTCGGCGGGCAGATCCGTGACCTGCGCGCGGCGCGCGGGCTGTCGCTCGCCGCGCTCGCCGCCGCCATCGGCAAGTCGATCGGCTACGTCAGCCAGATCGAGCGCGGGCGCTCCGAGATCTCGATCTCCACGCTCAAGGCCGTCAGCGAGGCGCTCGGCGTGCAGATCAGCTGGTTCTTCCAGGGCTACGACCCGGACGTGCCCGCCGAGCACGGCCGCGTCGTGCGCCGCGAGCATCGCCGCCGCCTCAATTTCCCCGGCACCGGCGTCGAGGAGGAACTCCTGTCGCCGACGCTGAGCGGCGAGGCGGAGCTGATCCTGTCGACCTTCGCGCCGGGCGCGCGCAGCGGCGACGAGCAGGTGTCGCGCATGGCCGAGCAGTCCGGCTACGTCATCGAGGGCGAGCTCGAGCTGCACCTCGGCGCGCAGCGCTTCCGGCTGCGTGCCGGCGACAGCTTCCGCATCGGCCGCGGCGAGGCGTTCAGCGCGCGCAACCCGGGGTCGGTCACTTCCGTGTCGCTGTGGGTCATCGCCCCGCCGCGCTACTAGTCATCCGGGAACGCCCGGTCGCCGAGGACGTTGTCATGTCGCTACCCAGTCGAGCCAGTGTCGTCATCGTCGGCGGTGGGGTCGCCGGCTGCTCGGTCGCCTACCACCTGACGAAGATCGGGGTCACCGACGTCGTGCTGCTGGAGCGCAAGCAGCTGACCTGCGGCACGACCTGGCATGCGGCGGGCCTCGTCGGCCAGCTGCGCGCCACGCGCAACCTCACCGAGCTCGCCAAGTACACCGCCGACCTGTTCCACTCGCTGGAGGCTGAGACCGGCCAGGCGACCGGCTTCAAGCAGAACGGCTCGATCAGCGTCGCCAAGACGCCGCAGCGGCTCGAGGAGCTCTACCGCGGCGCCTCGATGGGCAAGACCTTCGGGCTCGCCATCGACCTGCTGTCGCCGGGCGAGATCAAGGAGCGCTGGCCGCTGCTCGAGGTCGGCGACATCGTCGGCGGGATCTTCCTGCCGAAGGACGGCCAGACCAACCCGATCGACACGACCCACGCGCTCGCCAAGGGCGCGAAGCAGCGGGGCGCGCGGGTGTTCGAGAACACCAAGGTCACGAAGATCCTGGTCGAGCGCGGGCGCGCCATCGGCGTCGAGACGCCCGACGGCGCGGTGCTGGCCGACACCGTCGTACTGTGCGGCGGCATGTGGTCGCACCGGCTGGCCGCGGAGGCGGGCGCCGCCGTGCCGCTGCACGCGGCCGAGCACTTCTACATCGTGACCGAGGTGATCGACGGTATCCCGCGCAACCTGCCGGTGCTGCGCGTGCAGGACGAGTGCGCCTACTACAAGGAGGACGCCGGCAAGATCCTGATGGGGTGCTTCGAGCCCGTCGCCAAGCCCTGGGGCATGGCGGGCATCCCCGAGGACTTCTGCTTCGACTCGCTGCCGGAGGACCACGAGCACTTCGAGCCGATCCTCGAGGCGGCGACCCGCCGCGTGCCGGCACTCGCCGATGCCGGCATCCAGCTGTTCTTCAACGGCCCGGAGAGCTTCACGCCCGACGACCGCTACTACGTCGGCGAGACGCCCGAGGTCAGGGACCTGTTCGTCGCCACCGGCTTCAACTCGGTGGGCATCGCCGCGAGCGGCGGTGCCGGCAAGGTGCTGGCGCAGTGGATCGTCGACCGCCGCCCGCCGCTCGACCTGTGCGACGTCGACGTGCGGCGGGTCGCGCCGTTCCAGGCTAACCGGCGCTACCTGCGCGACCGCACCGTCGAGACGCTGGGGCTGCTGTACGCGATGCACTGGCCCTACTACCAGTACCGCACCGCCCGCAATGCGCGCCGCACGCCGCTGCACGACCGGCTCGTGGCCGCCGGCGCCTGCATGGGCGAGACCGCGGGCTGGGAGCGGCCCAACTGGTTCGCGGCCCCGGGCTCGCGGCCCCAGTACCAGTACTCGTACGGCCGCCAGAACTGGTTCGACGCCTGCCGCGCCGAGTGCGAGGCCGTGCGTGAGCGCGTGGCGCTGTTCGACCAGACCTGCTTCGCCAAGTACCTGGTGCAGGGGCGCGACGCGCCGGGACTGCTGAACCGCCTGTCGACCGCGAACGTCGACGTGCCGGTCGGGCGCGTCGTGTACACGCAGTGGCTGAACGATCGTGGTGGCATCGAGGCGGACCTGACGATCACGCGCCTCGCCGAGCACGAGTACCTGGTGGTGACCTCGGCGATCTGTCAGACGCGCGACCTCGCCTGGCTGCGCCGGCACATCGCCGCGGCGCCCGAGGCGCACTGCACGGTGACCGACGTCACGCCGGGCATCGCGATGCTCGGGCTGATGGGTCCGCGCAGCCGCGCGCTGCTGGAGGCGGTGTCGGGGGCGGACCTGTCCAACGCCGCGCACCCCTTCGGCTGGTCGCGGGAGATCGAGATCGGCTACGCGCGGGTGCGGGCGAGCCGCATCACCTACGTGGGCGAGCTCGGCTGGGAGCTGTACGTCTCCGCGGAGCACTGCCTCGACGTCTACGAGCGGCTGCTGGAGGCCGGCGCGCCGCTCGGTCTCGCGCACGCCGGCTACCACGCCATGGGCGCCTGCCGCGTCGAGAAGGGCTACCGCCACTGGAGCCACGACATCGCCGACGAGGACACGCCGCTCGAGTCCGGGCTCGCCTTCACGGTGGCGTGGGACAAGCCCGGCGGGTTCATCGGGCGCGAGGCGCTGCTCAAGCAGCGCGCCGACGGCGTCCTTGGCAAGCGCCTGGTGCAGGTCAGGCTCGAGGACGCCTCCCCGGACGCGCCGCTCCTGTACCACGAGGAGCCGCTGGTGCGCGACGGCGTGATCGTGGGCTCCATCAAGTCCGGCGCCTGGGGTCACCGCGTCGGCGCCTCGCTCGGCATGGGCTACGTCAGCGCGCCGGGCGGTGTGACCAAGGAGTGGCTGCAGTCGGGTCGCTGGGAGGTCGAGGTCGCGTGCCGCCGGTTCGCCGCGCGCGTGCAGCTCGAGCCCTGGTACGACCCGCGCAACGAGCGGATCAAGGCCTGACGCGGCGGCGCGTCGCGTAACGGAACTGAAGCGGAGACTCGACTCACATGAAGAGCCATGCCCAGGTCGTCATCATCGGCGGCGGCGCGGTCGGCTGCAGCGCCCTCTACCACCTGACCCAGCTCGGCGTCACCGACGCCGTGCTCCTCGAGCGCGACGAGCTGACCGCCGGCTCGACGTGGCACGCGGCCGGGAACGTGCCCAACTTCTCGACGTCGTGGAACCTGCTCAAGATGCAGCGCTACACGACCCGGCTGTACGCCGACCTCGCGCGCCGCACCGGCTACGACATCAACTACCACATCACCGGCTCGATCCGGCTCGCGCACACCCGCGACCGGATGGACGAGTTCCGCCACGTGGTCGCGCAGGCCCGCGCCCAGGGGACGGAGTTCGAGATGCTGAGCCCGGCGGACCTGCGGGCCCGCTACCCGTTCATCGAGACCGGGGGCCTGCTCGGCGGCCTGTGGGACCCGTACGACGGCGACATCGACCCGGCGCAGATGACCCAGGCGCTGGCCAAGGGTGCGCGCGACGCCGGCGCCGAGGTGCATCGCGGAACGCGCGTCACCGCGATCGAGCGCACCGCGGCCGGCGAGTGGCGGATCGTCACCAACAAGGGGACGATCGTCGCCGAGAAGGTGATCAACGCCGCCGGCTACCGCGGCGGCGAGGTGGCGGCGATGGTCGGCCAGTACCTGCCGATCGTCACGATGTCGCACCAGTACCTGGTCACCGAGGACATTCCCGAGCTCGTGGCGCGCGGCGCCGAGCGCCTGCCGCTGCTGCGCGACCCGGACGTCAGCTACTACCTGCGCCAGGAGCGGCAGGGCCTGCTGCTCGGGCCCTACGAGTGGCAGGCGACCGCGCACTGGCTCGACGGGATCCCGGAGGAGTTCGCGCACCAGCTGTTCGATGACGACCTCGGCCGGCTCGAGAAGTACATCGAGGCGGCGTGCGCGCGCGTGCCGATCCTGGGCTCGGTGGGCATCAAGACCGTGATCAACGGCCCGATCCCGTACGCGCCGGACGGCAACCCGCTGATCGGCCCGGCGCCGGGCCTGCCCGGGTTCTTCCACTGCTGCTCCTTCACCTTCGGCATTGCGCAGGCCGGCGGCGCGGGTAAGGTCATCGCCGAGTGGGTGGCGCGCGGGCAGCCCGAGTGGGACGTCTGGCCGCTCGACTCGCGCCGCTACCTGGAGTACGCCAACGACCGCTACGTGCTTGCCAAGGCGATCGAGACCTACCAGCAGGAGTACGGCATCGGCTACCCGGCCGAGGAGCGGCCGGCCGGCCGGCCGGCGAAGGCCTCGCCGGCCTACCAGCGGCTCAAGGCCAAGGGCGCGCGCTTCGGCGCGCGCGGCGGCTGGGAGCGGGCGGTCTACTTCCCGCAGCCGGGCGACCCGGCGGAGCCCGAGCTCTCGTTCCGCCGCCCGGCCTGGCACGCGGCCGTGGCGCGCGAGTGCCGCGCGGTCGCCGAGCGCGTCGCGGTGCTCGACCTGCCGGGCTTCACCAAGTTCGAGGTCACGGGCCCGGGCGCCCGCGCCTGGATCGACCACATGGTCGCGGGCGTCGTGCCGCGGGAGGGGCGCTGCGCGCTCAACTACTTCTGCGCACCCCACGGCGGCATCATGACCGAGATGACGGTCACGGCGCTCGCGCCGGACCGGTTCTGGCTGATCAGCGCCGCCGCGGGCGAGCGCCACGACGAGCACTGGCTGCGCGAGCACCTGCCGACCGGCCGCGACGTCTGCCTCGACAACCTCTCGCCGCGCTACGGCTCGCTGATCGTCGTCGGGCCGCGCTCGCGCGAGCTGCTTGCGCGCCTGACGCGCGCGGACCTGTCGAACGCGGCGTTCCCGTGGCTGTCGGTGCGCTCGATCGACATCGGCTACACCAAGGCCTACGCGATGCGCGTCAACTACGTCGGCGAACTCGGCTGGGAGCTGCACATACCCGCCGAGCACCTGCTGTCGGTCTACGACCTGCTGTGGGAGGCGGGCGAGGCCCTCGGCATCAGCGACTACGGCCTGTACGCGATGGACAGCCTGCGGCTCGAGAAGTGCTACCGCTCGTGGAAGGCCGACCTGACCAGCGAGTACACGCCGTTCATGGCCTCGCTCGATCGCTTCGTGCGTCTCGACAAGCCGGGCGGCTTCATCGGCCAGGAGGCGCTGCGGCGCGAGGCCGCCGCCGGCCCGCGCGAGCGCTTCGTGCCGCTGATCGTCGACGCCGCCGATGCGGACGCGGCGGCGGTCTCGATCGTGTACGACGGCGCCACGGTGGTCGGGCTCGTGACCTCCGGCGGCTACGGCTACCGGCTCGGCAAGAGCATCGCGCTCGCCTACGTGCGCACCGACCTCGCGGTGCCGGGCCGGGTGCTCGAGGTCGAGATCCTCGGCGAGCGACGCCGTGCCGTGGTCGGCGTCGAGCCGCTGTACGACCCGCAGAACGAACGCCTGCGGGCCTGAGCGGATGGTCAGTGGGCCGTCTTGATGCGGGTCCAGATCCGCGTGCGCAGGCGCTCGGTCGCCGGGCTCACCTCGCTCGTGACCCACAGTCGCCGCAGCATCTCCGGCGTCGGATAGAGCGTGGGGTCGCCGCGGATGGCGGGGTCCACCAGTGCGTCCGCGGCGAGGTTGTCGTTGCCGTAGTGGGTCTCGTTGGTGATCTTCGCGATCACCGCGGGCCGCAGCAGGAAGTTCAGGAACTCGTGCGCCTCGGCGACGTGCGGCGCGTCGACCGGGATCAGCAGCGCCGAGTAGGTCGCGTTGGCGCCCTCGCGCGGCACGGTGAAGGCGAGCTTGGCCTCCACCCCGGCGGCGCGCATCCGCGCCATCGACACCGCGTAGTCGCTCGACCAGCTCATGGCGACGCACAGCTCCTGGTTGGCGAGCGCATTGAGGTACTCGGACGAGTCGAAGGCCTTGATGTACGGACGGACCTTCATGACCACGGCCTCGGCCGCCGCGTAGTCCTCGGGTCGCGCGCTGTTGGGGTCTAGGTGCAGGTAGGCGAGGGCGAGCTGCAGCACGTCCTCGGGCGAGTCCAGGAAGCTCACGCCGCAGTCGGCGAGGCGGCTCACAACGGCCGGATCGAAGATCAGCGCCAGGCTGTCGACGGGCGCGTCCGAGAGCCGCTTCCTGACCATGTCGACGTTGTAGGCGAAGCCGTTGACCGCGTGCAGGTACGGCATCGCGTACTGGTTGCCCGGGTCGGCGCTCGCCATCAGCGCCAGCACCTTGGGGTCGAGGTTCGACCAGCCGCTCAGCCGGCTGCGGTCGAGCCGCCGATACGCGCCGGCCTTGATCTGGCGGCTGAAGTAGTTGGTGGCGGTGCTGACGACGTCGTAGCCCGAGCCGCCGGCGAGCATCTTGGCCTCGAGCGTCTGGTCGTTGTCGAAGGTGTCGTAGTCGACCCGGATGCCGGTGGCCTGCTCGAAGTCGGCCACGGTTGTCTTGCCGATGAAGTCCGCCCAGTTGTAGACGCTGACGACGCGCTCGCGCGGCGCCGCGGGGCCGCCGCAGGCGGCGAGCAGCGCGCCGGCCGCGGCCAGGCACAGCGATGCGAGCACGCGCCGGCGGAGTCGCGGTCCGAAGGGCTGCCGGGTCATGCTGCGCGGTGCTCCCTGTCGATGTACGCGGCGCTCAGTGCGCGGTCTTGATGCGCGTCCAGATGCGGGTCCGCAGGCGCTCGGCCGAGGTCTTGATCTCGCCCGAGACGAAGGCGCGGGCGCGCACCTCGGCCGGCGGGTACAGGACCGGGTCGTCGCGGATGGAGTCCTTGAGGAACGGCCGCGAGGCGGGGACCTCGTTCGGATAGTGGATGTCGTTGGTGACCTTGGCG
>JAFEDP010000090.1 GCA_018241545.1 Pseudomonadota bacterium | reverse complement strand
GCGAACAGGCGCCCGTCGAGCTCCGCGCGCCACAGGTCGAGCTCGCCGCGCGCATCGAAGTAGCCGAGGAACCCGGCATAGAACGCGCGCCCCGCTGGCGTGCTGATCTTGAGGTTGCCGCTCTTGGCCTTCCAGCTGCGCAGCTCAATCGAAGCCAGCTCGTCTACGGCCCCGACGGCGGCGCCCCGCTCCGCCCGTGCGAGGCGCAGCGTCTTGCCGTCCCGCTCCGGGAGCCGCCGGTAGTATTTCAGGTTGGAGCGGAACTTGGGCCGCTTGCTGCTGAGGAACCCCTCCCAGTCCGCGCTTAACGTCAGGTACGGAGCCGCGGTGCGCTCGCTCGAGTGGACTGTCAGCGCCTGGCCAGACGCGCGCCGCGTCAGCTCGTCAGGCAACGGCGAGCCATCCAGCACATCTCTCAGCTCAAGCAGGTCCCACTGCCTGCGGGCGGCCGCCAGCTCGGCGAGGAACGCGTCGAGCACCGCGTCACGCTCACCCGAGGCGATCAGCGCCTCAAGCCAGTCGGAGCGGCCGGCGCCGATCGGCTCCAACACCCGGAACGGACCCTGCCGGCGCAGGCACAGCGGCCACAGGCCGACGAGCGTCGCTTGCCGATAGGCGGCGAGCACCCAGAGCGACCGGCCGGCGCCGTAGCTGTCGAGCCAGGCTGCCTGCCAGCCCGGCGTCAGAAAGGGACTGGAGTGATCCGCGCGCTGCAGCAGGTCGTCCCATGCCATGCGAAGCGCGTCGAACGCGCTACGCGTCGTCAAGCGCTCAATGCGGACTTCGCCTCGCGTCATGGTGCCTTCGGCTCGTGCGAGCACAGATCGAAGCCGCGGAGGAACGCCGTGTATCGCTCGCTGGCCAGCAGCGCCTGGCCGCTGCGGCCGCGCTCCGAACCATCCAGATGGACCATCAGCTCGGTCAGGCTGCCGGCCGGCAGGGGCTGCGGCCGCGCCACGAAATCCTCGACGTCGCCGAAGTAGTCCGCCGTACCGACCTGCGACCTCAGATAGGCGTTGAACAGGCGCTTGTAGAGCCCATTGCGCCAGCTTTGACGGCTGACGAGATTACGTGCCGGGCGCACGTAGGCGATTCCGAAGCGGCGCGCGGTCCGGACCAGCAGTCGGCCGATCGGAAATGCCGTGTGAATGTGGCGATGCGAGTCAAGGTGCCGCGGGCGGATGCCGGCGTCGACGACCTTCTGCACCTGCGCCATACACTCCGCCTCGACGGCTCGGCCGAAGGCGCCGGGGAACGGCCGCAGCTGTCGCCGCACGCGCAGCAGACCGTCGGAGTCGGTGAATGCGCGCATCTCCGGCGACAGTGCCGGACCCTCGTCCAGCGCGACGTGCACGCCAATGCGCTCGGCGAGCCCGCGGCGGCGGACTTCGTCGCAGGCCTGGTCGAAGCAGGCGCCATTGGCCATGATCGACGCGGAGGTGATCTGGCCACGCTGCAGCGCAGCGGCGATCGCCGTCGTGGCCTCGGGATCGCGGCCAAAGTCATCCGCAGTGACGATCAGGCGGGGCTTGCCGGACGTCGCTCGCATGGCAGGGCCGATCAGCGCCGGCCGACGCGCGCGCGCGCGCCGATCAGCTGCTCGTAGAGTTGGCGCGTGCGCGGGATGATCGCGCTCCAATCGCGCTCACGCCGCACGTACTCGAGCCCGGCGGCGCCGAGGCGCTCAAGCCTGCGCGGGTCGTCAGCGAGCGCCGTGATTGCGCGCGCGAGCGCCGGCGCGTCGCCCGCCGCGAATATCACCCCCGTCTCGTCGTCGCGCACGAGTTCCAGGAGCCCGCCAACGTCGCTTGCGATGCAGACCTTGCCGAGCGCCATTGTCTCGAGCGGCTTCAGCGGCGTGACCCGCTCGTTGATCGTGGCGCGGATGCGGGGATAGACGACGACGTCCATGACCGAGTACCAGGAAGCGACCTCCTCGTGGGGTACGTTGCCGGTAAACAGGATTTCCCCGAGGCCGAGCCGCTGCGCCAGCCGCAGCAGGTCCGGTCGGTCGGGGCCGTCCCCCACCAGCACCAGCGCAATCTGGCTGCGGCGGGCGCCGAGCGCCGCATAGGCCTCCACCAGCGTCGAAAGCCCCTCGAGGCGCCGCATCGTGCCAATGAAGCCGACGACAAACTTCCCTTGCAGGCCGTAGGTGCGAGCACGCTCCTCGTCGCGCGCCCGCGGCACGAACCGGCCGCTGTCCACACCGTTCGGAACCACGGTCATCTTCGCCGCGTCGATTCCACGACGAGCCAGCTCGTCCTGGATCGCGCGTGCGATCGGTACGACGGCATCGGCTTGGCGCATGGCCTTGAGCTCGAGCCACCACACCATCTTGTACTTCCAGGACTGCGTGTCGAGGCCGTCTTCGACGACCGCCGACTCACCCCACAGCGTCCGGACCTCGTACACGAGCGGAAGGCCGAAGCGACGGGCCGCGGGCAGGCTGGCGAGCGGATTGAGGTAGGACGAATGCGCGTGGATTACGTCCGGGCGCTCGGCGGCGACGATCTCCATGACCGCCGCGCGGTAGCGACGCATCATCGATACCCGGTACGCGTACGAAGCCAGCTTGTGAGGTGCCTGAGCCGGCGTCGGTATGTAGCTCGTGCGGTGGTGGCGGATTCCGAACAGCACCTCGGAGCGAACGGACGAATCGGGCAGTGGCATCAGCGGAGAGGTTACGACGACCGGGTCCAGGCCGTCCCGGCGCTGCTGCTCGAGAATGGCACGAGCACGAATCGTGTAGCCGCCGGTGTCCGGCAGGGACTTCTCGAGGACGTGCAGTACTTTCATGTGCGTTCCGGATTCAGTTCAATTGCGCTGAGATCACTGCTGCGGCCGCTCGGGCACCCAGAGCACCATGCGCTGCCCGCGCCAGACGTTGATCCAGGCCAGAACGAGCGCATAGTTCGCCATCGCGTAGTAGTAGACGAGGTTCAATACCTTGGCGGCCAGGGACCGCGGCGCGTGCTCGCGGCCGCGTGCGACGGCCACCGCGAGCGCCAGCACCACCGCCGCGGTTCCGGCGAGAACCCGGTAGCGGCCCAGCACCGCGAGCGCCAGGAGCGCCACCGCACCGAGCAAGAGGAACGCCGGCGTCACGAAGCGCATCAGCTTGTGCATCGTGAGCTGGGCCGCGAACAGTCCGTAGCGCCATGGGTTGAGCAGGCGGCGCATCCGCAGCAGGCCGCGAATGCTGCGCGTCAGGATGCGCACTTTGCGACGGAACTCCGTTCCGTAGTTCGTTGACGCCTCCTCCACCGACACCGCCTCCGGCTCGTAAACCATGCGCTTGCCGGCCGCGACGATGGCCAGTGGCTCGACAAAGTCGCTGATCAGGTCGTTGTCGATGGTCACGTAGTCGGCGCGACGCACCGCGTAGATCGAGCCGTTGGCCCCGACCACCGACGACAGGTCGCTCTCACGCCGCTTGATGAAGCGCTCGTAGCTCCAGTAGGTGCTTTCCGACTGCCCGGCCCCGGCCTCGTCCGCCGTGTACACGAGCTCGCCGCAGACCCCGCCAACCGCCGGATCGGCGAAGTTGCGGACCAGCTTGCGAAGCGCGTCCGGTCGGTACATGGCATTGGCGTCGGAGAACACCAACACCTCGGTATCGGCCTGCTTCGCCATCAGGTTCTGGATGCCGGTCTTGCCGGTGCGCGGGAACTCCGCCAGCCGGATCCCGCGATCCGCGTAGCCGCGCACGATGTCGTGGGTGCCGTCCGAAGATCCGTCGGACGCGACGACGATCGCCAGCTTGCCGCGCGGGTAGTCGAGCTCCAGGCAGTTCTCCAGCTTACGCGCGATAACCGCCTCCTCGTTATAGGCCGCCACCACCAGCGTCAATGACGGCTCCAGCGCCTGATCGACCGCGTGCCGGCGCACCCACGGGGCGGCGAGCACCAGGAACAACGGATACCCGACCGTGATCATGACAGTCACGGCAACCGAGCCCCACAACACCGCCTCGAGGAACGCGACCATTACTGGTTTCCTTGGTTGCCGATACCAGCACCACCGCCGGGCACGCGCGGCGGCGCCGCCGGCGCCACCAGCGCCTTGATCACGCCCCGCCAAGCCTGGCGGCTCGCCGGATCCAGACGCAGCGCTCGCGACAGGTGCCGCAAGGCGCGCACCCGCTGTCCCTCGCGCAGAGCGGCCCAGCCCGCCGTCGCCTGGTGCCGGCTCAGTGAGCGGCGCATCAGGCGCGGCTTCGCGCGACGCAAGTCCGGCCGCGCCTGCCAGAACTCCTCGACCACTTCCAGCGCCGCCATGGCGGTCCGCAGCTTGTTACCGGACAGGCTGCCCGGCGTGTAGCGGTACATGACGAGCGGGTGTTCGATGTAACCGAGCGGCCAGCGCTCGGCGATGCGCAGCCACAGCTCGAAGTCCTCGGATATGTGCCGACCCTCACGGAACAGGCCGGCGCTCAGCAGCGCGTCGCGGCGCGCCATGACGGTCGAGGTCGTGATGAAGTTGTCGAGGACCAGCCGCTCCAGCACCTCGCCGCCACAGGGGTCGGAGAACACGCGTCGCGATTTGTGCACGACGCCACGCTCGTCGAAGGTCATGAGGTCTGTGTGGACCAGCGCCATGCGGGCGTCGGCTTCGAGCATCGACGCCTGCTCCTCGAGGCGCGTGGGTAGCATCAGGTCGTCGGCGTCCAGGAAGGCGCAGTAGCGCTGCGTCGAGGCGCGCACGCCGGCATTGCGAGCCGCGGCCGGTCCTCCATTCGGCTGGCGCAGGATCCGCAGACCCAGGGCCCCGGCAAAGCGATCGGCCACGTTCAGCGTGTCGTCGGCGGAACCATCGTCCACGACGATCACCTCGGCCGGGGGCACCGACTGACGCCGAATCGAATCGAGCGCCTCGCCGATGTAGCGACCGGAATTGAATGCAGGAATGACGACCGAGACCGGCAGCATTACCGCATCCCTCGTCGCCCGGTCCACCCGGGCGGGCGCCGCCTAAGACCGCCGATCATGACGCTCGCGTCCCGACCGCGAGCGCCACCAATCGCTCGTGGGCCCGATCGACGTCGAAGTGCTCGCGGATGCGCGTGCTCACGCGCCGGCGCATGGCATCCAGCGCGTCCGGTGGCATCGCCAGCGCCGCCAGCATGGCGGCGCCGAGGGCCGTCGCGTCTCCCGGCGGCACGACCCAGCCGACATCGCCTGAATGGACGGCCTCGGGCATGCCGCTGATGCGCGTGACAATGGGCACGCAGCCGGCGGCCATGCCCTCCAGGAGACCGAGCGGCAACCCCTCGAGGCTGCTCGAGAACAGAATCGCATCGTAGCCCGACAGCACCTCGGCCGGGCGCGGAACGAAGCCGATGAAGCGCACGTGCGCCACGACGTCGAGCTCCGCCGCGAGGCGCTCCAGCTCGGCCCTGAGCGGGCCGTGCCCGGCCACGACCAGACATGGAGCGCGCGGCGGCCGGGCGCCGACCACCCGAGCGAGTGCCCGCAGCGCGAGATCCACGCCCTTCTCGGGGCTGAGGCGCGTCAGCATGCCGAAGACGAACGCGTCGGCCGGAATCGAGAAGCGCTCACGGAATGCGCGGCCGGACTCGGCATCGCGCTGCAGGTCGCGCCAGGCGACGCCATTGCGCACCACCTCGAGCTTGTGCTCGGGGTAGCCGAAGTCCTCCACCAGGCGCGAGCGCACGCGCTCGCTGACCGCCACGACCCGGTCCGCGCAGGCAGCACCGAGCCGGCTGGACCAGCGGCGCCGACGCCACCACAGACCGAGGCCGGGAACCACCCCGAGCCAGCGCTTGCCGCCGCTCGGCCGTGCCGGCGGCTCCAGGTGCTCGATCAGGATGACGCGCTCGAACTTCTCGCGGCAAAGCCGCAGCAGACGGATCTGACCGAAGTTGTTGTTGCCCTTCGGGAAGATCAGTACCCGGCTGCGCAGCGGCTTCAGCACGGCCCGCCAGCCGGCGACGTCGGTGGGCTCGCCATACAGGATCCCGCTGAGACGGGTATGCGTCACCTGCACGCGGTCGCGCCAGCCACGCTCCTCCAGTATCGGATCGTAGCCCTCGTAGCGATTCTCGATCAGTTCGACGTCGAATCCGTGCCGGAGGAGCGCGCCGATGAGCCCGAGCGTGTGCACCTCGACGCCACCGAAATTCTGGTTCTCCGTGATGAAGCACACGGACGGCCGCTCGGCGCTCGGCGCAGCGACGGCGTCGGACGTCGCCGCACGGACCACGGACGAGGGCGCGCTCACGGCTTTCGCCCTCGGAGCCCGCGCCGGGCCCCGGCGACCAGCGACAGCAGCGCGCGCCCCGGCGCGCCACAGCGCAGGAGCGTGTACTTGACCCGGAGCGCCAGGCTCGACGGCCCGTGCTGCAGCGCCGCCCGATAAAGGTCGAGGTCGGGCTGCAGATCGGGGTCCCAGTGCAGGTCCCGGCCGACCCCGCGCAGCACCTCAGCGCGCAGCGCCGCACGCTCGCCGCCGTCGGCGACGTGCTCGACGAGCGATGCATCGAATTCTGCCAGCGTCATCCGGTACTTGCCGCCACGCCAGCGCTTCGAGGTCAGCGCGTCCCGATAGTAGCCGACCAGCGTTGTCACGCAGTGGCGCGCCAGGGACTCATCCCCGGCCGCCTCGATGTGCCGCAGCATCCGCCAGCGCACATGCAGGTCGTCACGCGCGAGCAGCCGTATGTCCTTGCCGATCAGCGTATCCGTCATGCTCGCGCTGTGCTCGCGATAGTTGACCATCGGCTCGGCGAAGTACGCGGCATCGTAGTGCAGCGCGAACAGGCACCACAGGTACCAGTCGCCCGCGAACGGAAGGTCGGTGGGGAAGGCACCGAGGCGCTCGTAGCACTCGCGCCGCACCATGCCGGCTGGCGCGAGCACGCAGTTCGACTCGAGCAGCCGCCGCAGGAAATCCCGCCCCTTCAGTACGGCATCCGGGCGCTTGAGGTCTGCCCAGCCGACGATGTCCGTCTCCACTCCATCGCGCAGCCCCATGCCCGTGCAAAACGCAAAGCCGATCCGGCGATCAGCCTCCATGACATCGACGTAGCGCTCAAGGACGTACGGACGCCGCAGCAGGTCGTCCGCCGAGATCAGCCAGATGTAGTCGCCGCGCGCGAGCGCAATGCCCTTGTTGTAGTTACGCAGATGACCGAGGTTTGGCTCGTTGCGTACGTGCCGGACACGCTCGTCCTTGAAGCTCGCGGCGACGGCAGGCGTATCGTCGGGCGAGCAATCGTCCATGATCAGAACTTCGAGATTGCGGTGCGTCTGCGAAAGGATCGACTCGACGCACTGCGGCAGCAGGTGCGCGAGTTTGTAGCACGGCACGATGAACGACACCTTCGGGCCGGACATCGCACTCTTCGGGGATTGCGTCGTAGTCACAGTCATCAGCCCTGATTCGTATGGTTCTGGCACGTGTGCCGGTCGAGCATCGGCGGCCGGGCCGCGCCGCCGGTCATGAGAGCCGCAGGCGCGCCCGGACGCGGCGCAAAGGCGCCACGACGAAGCGCGCCTGCTCACTCGGGCCGAGCCCGACGGCAAGCACGATCGTCGCCGCCCCGATGCCGGCTACTGCGCCCTGCAGCAGCAGGGCGGCCCAGTTCGCCGGATGGCCGGACATCCGGATTCCAGCGACGAGCAGCGCGAACAGGATGCCGACTGCCAACGGCCTCAGGCAGGCGCGGCGAACGAACTGGATCGCCGACAGCCCGACGAATCGCTGCAGCAGGATGGGCATCGTCAGCAAGTCCACGACCACCGATGCGACCACGGCGGCTATTGCCACCCCGAGCAACCCCAGCCGTCCGATCAGCGCCACGCTGAGACCGACGTTGATGACCGAGCCGCCGATCAGCGCCATCGCGGTCAGGCGCACGTAGCCGGCCCCGATCAGGATCTGCTGGGCGATGGTGGTCGTGAAATTGGTGGCGGTCGCGATCAGCAGGACCTGAAAGAGCAACGCGACCGACTGGAAGGGCATGCCGCTCAGGAACTTCGGCCCGATCCAGAGCCGGTAGAAGTCCTCAGCCCACGCGGCCGCGATCGTGACGACGCAGAGCATGATCATCAGCGTCAGCCGGGAGCCGTCGTGGTACAGGCGCTCGAGGCCGGCGCGGTCGCCGGTCGCGTGCAGCTCGGTGGCAACCGGGTACGCCACCTGGGGCACGGGCCCGAGCACGGAATTGACCTGTCGCCACAGACTCGTGGCGAGCGCGTAGTGCCCCACGGCCGCCACGGACATCAGACCGCCGACCAGCAGATTCGGCACGTGCAGGTAAACGTAATAGTTGACCGAGATCAGGAAGTTCCAGAACCCGAACGCGCCGATCTCGCGCAGCTGTGCGCGGTCGGCGTCGCGAAAGCGGATCCGCAGCTCCGGGACGAGCCGCTGCGCGACGGCGAACCGGATCAGGTAGTCCGCCGCGGTCGCGCCACAGGTCGCGGCACTGACGCCCAGCAGCCCGCCCCCCAGCTTGAGCGCCAGCACCGTCAGCCCGGCTGTGAGCAGCCGGGTCGCCACGCCTATCACGTTGGCAAGATCGAAGCGCTGCTTCGCGACGAACACCGCCGGGAACGGCGCGAGCGCGAACTGCAGCGCACTCGTGGCGCCCACCATCAGGATGCACCAGAACGCCTCGGCCCGCAGGTCGGCTGCGATCTGGAACAGGTGCGGCGCGGCGAAGGCGGCGCCGATGGTTAGCACCAGCAGTACCGTCGCCACGCCGCCAAGCACGACCACTGCGGTACTCAGGCAGGCGCTGGCCTTGGCGAACTCGCGCAGCGCGAGGTGCCGCGTCAGGTACTGGGTGACTCCGGCGCGGAACCCCAAGTCCAGCATGCCGTAGTAGCCGATGATGCTCGAGGTCAGCACCCAGACGCCGTAACGGGCGACGCCCAGTTCGCGCAGCACGAACGGTGTCAGAAACAGCGTGACCGCGGCATTGACCGCAAATCCGAGCCAGTTGCTGGCAATATTGCGAAGGAACGCGGCTGTGCGGCTCATGCCCCGGCCGCCCATGGGCGATGCCACCGGCGCCCTCCGCGCCGCTCGGCCACGCGCCCCGCCTTCCCTGCCCATCCCGAGCGTATCGCCGGCCTCGTCATGCTGGTCCTGAAGGTCCCCACCGTGATCCGAACGCCGGCAACCCGCGGGTGGACGCCGGGTAATGCTCGCGAACCGACGCCCACCGACGCGCCCCTCCCCTGAGTGGCGCGGTCGGCCGACAGCCGGTTTTCCGGCGCGCACTATAGGCTTACATCGCTACGGGATTGTAGGAACGGCTACACATAACCCCGACCCTGCCCTTGGGGGGCGCGGCGTCCCGCCGTCGGGAGCGTCCTAAGCAGCCCGGACGGTGGAGCCTGAGCGCGAGCTGCCGCCGCCCCGCTTCTGGGCCCCGCCGACCGCAGCCGACGCCCGGGACAGATTATGTCGCATTCTGGCCAGTACTTGGCGTGAATTGGAAGGTCGAGCTGCCGGAACTGCAGATCGCGTGCGCCGCGTCCGCAATACTCGATTGCTATCCTTCCGCGAAATCGGTCGTCCCAGGAAGGACCATGAGCCCAGACGCAATTCTCGTGACCGGTGGCGCCGGCTATATCGGCAGCCATGTCGTCCGCCAGCTGGGGGAAGCCGGCGAACGCGTCGTCACCCTGGACAACCTGAGCCGCGGACACCGCCGCGCCGTGACCCACGGACCGCTCGTGGTCGGCGATACCGGCGATCGCGAACTCGTTCTGCGCGTTCTGCGCGAGCACGGCGTCGGCACGGTGATGCACTTCGCCGCCTACACGATCGTCCCCGAATCGGTCGCCCAGCCGCTGCGGTACTACGCCAACAACACGGCCAATACCCGCACGCTGCTTGAGTGCTGCGTCGAGGCCGGGGTGCGCCAGTTCGTGTTCTCCTCGACCGCCGCGGTCTACGGCGTCCCGGAAGGTGGCGTCGCCGCCGAGGACACGCCCACTGCCCCGATCAATCCGTACGGCACATCCAAGCTCATGAGCGAGTGGATGCTGCGGGACGTGTCGGCCGTGACGCCGCTGCGCCACGTGGCGCTCCGCTACTTCAACGTCGCAGGCTCCGATCCC
>JAFEDP010000008.1 GCA_018241545.1 Pseudomonadota bacterium | reverse complement strand
GCCGGCACCGGGCGCGCCGGCTGACGGTCGCGCACTCGAGTCGGGCGGCGCGACCACGTTCCCGCTCAACGACCCGAATAAGCCCAAGGGCTGACGCTGGCGGACGCGGGCCGGTGCCCGGCCTCGCGCCGGGCGGGGGTCCGCCCCGGCCGTCACTCGGCGGTGAAGGCCGCCCAGTGGCCGTCTGGCCGGCGCAGCTGCAAGCCGCCGGGCGTCGTCACCACCTCGAGGAGCGCCGCCGTCTCCGCGTCCGGCTCGCCGTCGTAGCGCTCCGGCCGATAGCGCATCTGGAACACCGCCAGCACCCGGCGGGTCTCGCCATCCAATTCACCGCTGCGCGGCACTTGGTAGCCGTGCGCCGCGAGGCGCTCCTGCCACCACGCAGCTGAAGGCAGCGCCGCCCGCCAGTGCCCCGCAGCCGCCGCCACCTGCGCGGCGTCGGGCCACGGAATCAGGCCGGCCTCCGCGAGGCGCCGCCACGGGAAACGAGGGCCTGGGTCGTTGCGCGTCTGCGGCTGTACCTCGGCGTGCCCCAGGATGCGGTCCGGCGCTACGCCGTGACGCTTCGCGACGGCGCGCACCAGTGCGACCACGGCCTCGATTTGCGCCTCGGGGAATGCCTGGTACGGAGCGCCCGCCACGTCGCCATTGCCGAGATTGACGATCTCGATGCCGACCGAGCTCGCGTTCAGCGCCGTCGCGCCGCGCCAGTAGCTCGGTCCCGCGTGCCAGGCACGCCGCTCCTCCGGCACCAGCCGCCAAATGGTCGGCGGCTCGCGACCGACGAGGTAGTGGCTGCTGACCTCCTCGCGCGTGAGGCGATGCAGCGAGCCGGCCTCGTCCATCTGCGTGAAATGCACGATGATGAAGCGCACCCGGCTGTCTTGGCTCACGGCCGAATAGCGGGTATCGATGCGCGGGCCGGCGGCACAGGCCGCGAGCGTCGCTGCGAGCGACAGCGCGACCGCCCGGCGCCGGGCGCGGCCGACCAGCGCGGTCACGACGCCAGCCGCGCCGGCGCCTGCGTGCCGGCGTCGAGTTCGACTACGAACGGCGCGCGCGCGAGCCGATACTGACTGTCGACCAGCGCCGCATTGACGTGCAGCGTGGGACCGACGGTCTCGACGCCCGCGGAGGCGTGTGTGTGGCCGAACAGGTGCAGCCGCGGCCGGACGGCGCGCAGCCGCTCGCGCAGCTCGCGGCAGCCGAGCGAGACGCCGGCCCGGTTGCGGTCGAGGATCCCCGCAGCCGGCGTGTGGGTCACCAGCACGTCTATCCCCGGCGGAACGCGCGACCACCGGTCGCGCAGCTCCGCGTCCGGCCGGTAGTAGGCCCAGCCCGCCAGCTGCGGGACCCACGGCGCGCCGTAGAAGCGCACGCCGGCGAACGAGTGCTCCGCGTCCTCGAGGTAGATCGCGTGCCGGAAGACCGGCGGCCGCAGAGCGCGGCGCTCGAGTTCGAAGTCGTGGTTGCCGCCGACGCACAGGATGCACCCGAAGCGCTGCCGGCCGAACCAGTCATCGAGCCGGTCGACGTCTGCCGGATCGCGCGCGCCGCCACGGAACGCGTCGCCGCAGTGGACCAGCACGTCGCCCGACAGCTCGCCGAGCGAGCCGTGGTGGCCATGGGTATCGCTGACGATGACGATCCGCATCACCGCCTCCGCCTGCCGCGGCGTCGACTCAGGCGAGCGCCGCGAGAAACCTCGAGACCTCGGCGAGACCCGCCGCGATCACCGGTGCGTGGTTCGCGTAGCCGATCCGCACGCAGCGTTCGAGACCGAAGGCGCTGCCCGGCGTGAACAGCACGCCCGTCTCCTCGAGCAGGCGCGTACAGAACGCGCGCGCATCGATCGGCTGCGCGTAGTGGAGCAGCGCGACCGTGCCGGCCCGCGGCTTGACGTAGCGGAGCGAAGCCTCGCCCTGCATCCAGCGGTCGAGCACCGCGAGGTTGCCGCGCACCAGCCGCCGGCTGCGCTCCAGGATGGCGCCGGCATGCTCGAGCGCGATCGACGCGAGCAGGTCGTCGATGACACCGACGCTGATCGTGTTGTAGTCGCGGTGCACCTCCGCGGCGCGCAGCACCTCGGCCGGCCCGCAGATCCAGCCGAGGCGCAGACCGGCGAGCGAGAAGGCCTTGGACATGCTGCCGGTACTGATGCCGCGCGCGTAGAGGTCGGCGACCGAGGGCGTCGCCTCCTCGCCCTGCTGATTCGTCCCGCGGTAGACCTCGTCGGACAGCACGTAGGCGCCGACCCGGTCGGCCACAGCGAGCAGCTCCTCGAGCAGCGGCCGCTCCATCAGCGAGCCGGTCGGATTGTTCGGGTTGGTGAAGGCGATCAGCCGGGTGCCGGGGGTCGCGAGCCGGCGCAGCTCGGCCGGGTCCGGCAGATACCCGTCCTCGGCACGAAGCTCGAGGCGCGCGACCTGGGCACCGAGGCTCTCGGGGATCGAGGTGTGCTGCTGGTACGTCGGCACCACCGACACCACGCGGTCGCCGGGTCCGACCAGCGCCTGGTACACCAGCGCGTTGGCGCCGATCGCTCCGTGGGTCACGAGCACGTTGCCCGGGCGCTGCGAGTCGTAGAGGGCGGCGATCGCGCTGCGCAGGCGCTCGCTGCCCTCGATGGCCCCATAGGTCATCTTGAGCGGCAGCAGCTCGTCCATCAGCGTGGCGCGTGCGCCGGCGAGGTCGAGCAGCTCGGCGACCGTGAGCGAGGCCACGCAGGTCTCGGCGAGGTTGTAGCGGCACCTCGTCTCGAACTCGTTCATCCACTGCTCGACCGCGAATGGCGTGATGTGCATGGCGGACCTCGACCCGGCGGGAATCCGGGCACGGAACGCCCAGGGAAGCGCAGGCTACACGCGGACGGCAGCCGCCGCCACGGGCGTTGCGCCGGTTGACACCGGCCGGCGGGCTTCCCGCAGAATGCAGCGTCACGCGCCGACGGGCGCGCCCGGCGCAGGCCGCGGCGTACGCACCGGCCTCGCGAGCCTCGCAACGTCCGTCACGACAGGAATCCAGCGCGACCATGAGCGACACGACACCCGCCAGCTACCCCGTCGACCCCGTGAACCGGGTCAAGCGGCGCGCCGACCGCGGCTTCTACGACCATGAGACGGTGCACCGGCTGCTGGACGCCGGGACGCTGTGCCACGTCGCCTACGTGGTCGACGGCCAGCCCTACTGCACGCCGACGCTGTTCTGGCGCGAGGGCACCCGGGTCTACTGGCACGGCAGCAATTCGAGCCGCATGCTGCGCAACCTGTCCGACGGCGAGCCGGCATGCCTCACCGTCACGCACCTCGACAGCCTGGTGCTGGCACGCTGCGCGTTCAATCACTCCGCCGACTACCGCTCCGTCATGGTGTTCGGGCGCGCGCGCCCGCTCGCGGACGGCGCCGAGAAGATCCGCGCCCTGACGATGATGGTCGATCGGTTCTTCCCCGGCCGCACCGCGCAGCTGCGGCCCAGCACGCCGCAGGAGATCGACGCCACCACCGTCATCTGGATGGACATCGAGCGTGCGTCCGCGAAGATCCGCGCCAAGGGTGTGGTCGACGACGACGAGGACTACGCGCTGCCGGTGTACGCCGAGCGCCTGCCGGTCCGGCAGGTCATCGGCGCGCCGGAGCCCTGCCCGCGCCGGCTGCCCGGCGTCGAGCGGCCGGGGAACCTCGCCGGCTACCGCGAGGGCCGCCTGCTCGAGGAGGCGGTGGGCGAGGCACATCGCCTCGCCTACGCCGCGCCGGCGGCAGACGGCTAGCGCCGGCGTCCCGCCCGGCGCTGGCCGCCGCCGCGCCGGGTATATGATCGGGATTGGCCGGGTCTGGAGGGGGGCGCGTGATCGCGAGGATCTGCTGGGTCAGCGGCCGCGTGCAGGGCGTGTTCTACCGCGGCAGCGCGCAGGCCCGGGCACGGGAGCTTGGCATCACGGGTTACGCGCGCAATCTCGAGGACGGGCGGGTCGAGGTTCTCGCTTGCGGGGAGCGTACCCGCGTCGAGCAGTTCGTGGCCTGGCTGTGGGTCGGCCCGACGGCGGCGCACGTGACGGCCGTGGAAGTCGTCGAACATGCGCCGGACCCCTGGCCGGCGGGCTTCGTCACGAGCTGAGCTCCGGTGGCCAGACGACGGTCCCCGGACTTGCCCGCGGGAGCGCCGCGGCGAACCGCAGGGCGACCCGCGGACTCGAGTCAGCCCAGCGCCGCGGCGACCAGCGCGCCGACCTTGGCGTGCACGGCCGACAGCTCGCCTGCCGGTGCCGGGGACCCCGTCAGATAGCAGGCCACGAGCAGCGGGGCGCGGCCCGGCGGATACAGGATCGCGACGTCGTTCACGGCCCCGCGCGGGCCGGTGCCGGTCTTGTCGCCGGCCTCCCAGCCCCGCGGCAGGCGGGCGCGCAGGCGGTCGCGCCCCGTGCGGCAGGCGCGCATCCAGCCGACCAGGCGCGCCCGGGATGCCGGCGCGAGCCGCTGACCGAGCAGCACGCTGCGCAGGTCCGCCACCATGGCATTCGGCGTCGTGGTGTCGCGCGGATCGCCCGGTGCGTTCGAATTGAGCTCGAGCTCCGTACGGTCGAGCCGCGTGCGGCCGTCGCCCAGCGCCCGCAGATACGCCGTCAGCCCGGGCGGCCCCCCGACCAGCGGCAGCAGGCGATTGGCCGCCGTATTGTCGCTGACGGTGACGGCGGCCTCCAGCATCTCCTCGAGCGACAGCCAACCCCGCGACGCCTGCGCCTCGCAGGCGGGAGAATTCGGCAGCAGGTCCGATCGCGCATAGGCGATCGCCTGGCCGAGGCTCAGGCGCCCATCGTCGACCTGCGCGAGCGCAGCCGCGGCGAGCATCAGCTTGAACGTCGAACACATCGCGAAGCGCTCATCCGCGCGATGCGACAGGCGACGGCCGTTGCCGGTGTCGAGCGCCGCGAGCCCGATGCGCCCGCCGACCTCGCGCTCGAGGTCCGCGATGGCCACCCAGCGGCCGTCGACCGCCTCGGCCGACCCGGCCGCCGCTGGGCCGAGCAGGCCCGCGGTCAGGCCCAGCAGCACCGCCCGCCGCGACACCGTTGCCGTCGCGTCTCGAATGGACATCGGTCGCCCGTAGAAGCCTCGCCGGCGGGCATTCAACCCCTTGCTCGGTCGCGCCGCAAGCGCAGGCGCCTCCCCGGGAGTCGCCGCGACCCTCACACAACGCTCACAACCACGGCTGGTCGACTAGGATAGATTGCGTCCGCGCACTCAGCGCGCGCGCATTTCGGAGGCCGGCATGGCAACAGGGTCCACCCCGATACCGGCCACTGCGATCGCTGCACTGCGGCGACTCGTACGCGGGCGGCTGCTGCTCCCGGACGATGCCCCGTACGCATTGGACCGGCGTGTCTGGAATGCCGCGATCGACCGCCATCCGGGCGCGATCCTGCAGTGCGCCGACGCCGAGGACGTGACCCAGGCACTGCGCGTCGCCACGGACCACTCTCTGGCGGTCACGGTCCGCGGCGGGGGCCACAACGTCGCCGGACGCGCGCTCGCCGATGGTGCGCTGCTGATCGACTTGTCACGCATGCGGGACGTGACGGTCGACCCGGACGCGCGCACCGCCCGCGTGCAGGGCGGTGCGCTCTGGCACGACGTCGACTGCGCCACCGCGCGCCACGGACTGGCCACGACCGGCGGCCTCGTCTCCGGCACCGGCGTGGGTGGCTTCACGCTCGGCGGCGGCGCGGGCTGGCTCATGCGCAAGCACGGCCTCGCGATCGACAACCTGCGCGCCGCCTCCGTGGTGCTCGCGGACGGGCGCTTCGTGCGCGCGTCGGCCGATGAGCATCCGGACCTCTTCTGGGCCCTGCGGGGCGGGGGCGGCGGGCTCGGCGTCGTCACCGAGTTCGAGTTCGGGCTGCACCGGATGGGGCCGGTGTACGCCGGCGTCGTCATCCGTCCGGCGACGGAGGCGGCATTGGCGCTGCGGATATTCCGTGACGTCGCACCCGGCGCCCCCGATGAGTTCTGCGGCATGACGGTCCTCGCTCACGCCCCGCCGCTGCCATTCCTGGACGCCGCCTGGCACGGCCGCCCCGTCGTGATCTCCGCCCTGTGCTGGTGCGGCGACCCGGCTGCCGCCGAGGCGACGTTGGAGCCGCTGCGCCGTGCCGGCACGCCGCTCGCCGACCACGTGGGACCCATCCCCTACCTGCAGTGGCAGCACCTGCAGGACGGGGGCGCCCCGCCCGGCCGGCATCAGTACTGGAAGACCGCGAGCCTCGCGGACCTGCCGGATGCCGCCATCGAGGCCCTCGCACAGGCGGTGCAGTCGCTGCCCACGCCGCAGACCGAGATCCACGTGCAGCATCTCGGCGGCGCCGTGGCGCGCGCGCCCGCTGCGGAGACCGCCTTCGGGCATCGCGACGCACGCTTCTTCGTCAACCTGATCGGAGTCACACCATGGGCGGACGCGTACCCGGCACTGCGCGAGGCGGTTCGCGACCTGCACGGGCGCCTGCAGTCGCACGCCCTGCCCGGACTGCTGCCGAACTTCAGCGGTTACGACGACGGTCCGGTTCCCGATCAGCTCACCGCGACGCTCGCCGTGCGACTGCAGGCGCTGCGGCGTCGCTACGACCCGGCCGCGCGGTTCAGCCCCACCTAGCCGACGTGCCCAGACCCCGCCGCATAGCCGCGCAGCAGCCGTAGTGCCTCGTTGGTCGCGTCCTCCTGCCGAAGCGCAGCGCCCAACTGCGCACAGGCCGCTCGCTCATCCGGCGCCAGGTGCGTCTCGATGAGGCGCCCGCAGGCCGCCTGGTGCGGTCGCCAGAAGTTGAAGATAGGCACCTGCGTGCGCTCCCGGATCGCCGCCGCAGCCGCGAGCAGGCGCGCAGCGACGGGCCAGTCGCCGCGACCGCAGGCAAGGTACGCGCAACCCTCGATGGAACCGGCCATGCCACGTACGTTGCCCACGGCGATGCTGAGGTGCAGGCTCTCGAGCCACTGGTGCGCCGCCTCCCGGTCGTGACCGAGCGCGAACTGCGCGAGTCCGACGTACGTGCCGACGAAGTGCCGCTGATGCAGGTCGGGACCGAGCTCGCTCGCCGCCAGCAGCTCGACCAGTGCCGCTTCGGCACGCCCGCGCGCGAGCCACGTCCACCCGCGAGCAAGGTGCGCAAGACCCGTCAGCAGCTCGTCGCCGTCGCGAGCCGCAGCGTTCCACAGGCGCGCCGCACAGCGCTCGGCCTCGTCCGGCCGACCCTCGTTGGCGCAGCGCAGCGCGTCATACCCGTGTGCGTAGGCTTCGGTCCAGCCATCGCCATGGGCAGCCGCGATGCGCGCCGCCTCGGCGAGTGCCTGCGGCACGAAGGTGTCACCCGGCGCGAGGTGCACCTGCAACACACCGAGCGTCAGCAGCGCCCGGGCCCGCGCGGCGTCGGGCGATGCAGCGTCCGGATCGAGGACCATGCGGCACCAGCGCATGACGGTGATGTAGTCGCCGTGGCCCTTCGCGTACAGCAGCAGCGCGCCGAGCATCTCGAGCGCCTGCGGATGGTCGGTCGTGATCGCCGCAGCCGCCTCCAGCGCGGCCTGCACGTTGCCCCGGTCGAGCACGAGTTGCTCCACGCGGTCGCGCATCCGGCCGGCGAGCATGTCCTCGCGCGCCCGCTGGCAGACGTGGGCCATCACGTCGACGTGCGCGATCCGTGCTTTCTCCTCTAGGCCGGCGCCACGCAACTGAAGCCAGGCGTACTCGTGAACGCTCTCCAGCAGCCGGTAGCGCGGCGGCGTGACGTCGGTCAGCACGCTAACCAGCGAGTGGCTGACCAGCCCAGCCAGCAGGTCGATCGCCACCTCCGGCTCGTGGCCGAGACTGCCCGCCAGGGCCACGAAGGCCTCTGCCGACCAGGACTGGACGAACACCGCGCTCCAGTTGAGCAGCCGCTGCTCCTCGGCGGACAGCAAGCCATAGCTCCAGTCGAGCAGGCTGCGCAGGTTTCGGTGGCGGCCATCGCGACCCGCCGCATCGCTCTCGAGGAAGCGAAAGCGCTGCACCAGCCGCTCCAGCACCTGGTGCGGCGAGAGCAGTGCGAAGCGGGCGGCAGCGAGCTCGAGCGCGAGCGGCATGCCGTCGAGCCGCCGGCAGATCTCGCACAGCACGGCGACATTGCCGGCATCGATCGAGAAGTCCGGCCGGATCGCCCGGACGCGCCGCAGCAGCAGCGCAACCGCCGGATAGCCGCTCGCGCCATCCGGCGGCAGCGTGTCCAGCATCGCCGCCTGCGGCACCAGTAGCGGCGGGATCCGCAGGACCTGCTCACCGGCCAGATTGAGCGGCCGCTGCGAAGTCGCCAGGAAGCGCAGTTCCCGCGTCGCACGCAGCAGCTGGTACACGATCGCGCCGACGTCGGGCGCCACCTGGTCGCAGTTGTCGAGCACAATCAGCGCGACGCGATCCTGCAGCAGCGCGCCGAGCTGCGGCACCTGGGCCTCGGGGATCGCCGACGGCATTGCCAGCGCCGATCCCAGCATCCGCAGCCACTCGCCCGCGTGGCGGACCGGCGACAGGTCAAAGAACCAGACGCCGTCGGGGAAGTCGTCAGCGGCCCGACGCGCGGCCTCCAGCGCGCACTGCGTCTTGCCCATTCCGCCGGCGCCGAGCACCGTCACGGCCCGCCGCGTACGCAGCAGACCCAGCAGCATCGACACCTCGTCCTCGCGGCCGATCAACGCATCGATGCGTGCCGGCAGGCGCGCCGCGAACGGCGGCTCGAAGCGCGCGCGCACCGCCAGCTCCTCCATGCCCAACGCCTGCACCGGGCCGACATAGCGATAGCCCGCTCCGTGCACCGTCTGGATGTAACGCGGCTCCGCAACGTCGTCGCCGAAGGCGCGGCGGGCGAGCGCGATCGTTCGGTTCAGTGTCGACGGGGTGACGTAGCGGTGGCCCCAGACCGCATCGAGCAGCTCGTTGCGCGTGACCAGTTCGCCCGGCCGCCGCAGCAGCTGGGCGATGACGGCGAACACCCGTGGTTCGAGAGCGCTCTCCTGGCCGAGGTGCAGGAACCGCCGGTTGGCCAGATCGACCTGGAAATCGCCGCAGCGGAACTGCGATACGCTCACCGTGAACGGCCCCGCTCGCGCCCCGCGCGCCCGACGAGTATACGTCCGGCGCGGCGACGTGACGCCGCCCCGCCCGGGCACAGGCCCGGGCGGGACGGCGCTTCACCGGTGGCTACCGGATCGTGACGCGCGATCCCGTGAACGTGCCGGTGATGGTTGCGAGCACCGTGCCCTCGTCGAACTCGTGGCCGGCCGTCGCGGACGCCAGGTAGACGACGGTGACGAACTGACCACTGAAGTGCTGGCCGGTCGGGTCGACCGTGACGCGGGCCCGGATGTTCACCGGCCCGGTGTAGGTGCCGTTGGTCCAGGCGAGCGCGTAGTGATTGAGCACGAACGTCGAGCCGTTGACCTGCTGCCACACGCCCTGGCACACGTCGCCGTCGGCGGGATTGCGGATGCCGGACGTCTGAAGCTCGGTCCCGTCCGCGTGCCAGGCGGCGGTGCCGAAGTCGATCAGCGTTCCGTCCGGCATCGGATTGGTGTGCGTGGCGGTGCTCTTCGAGATCATCTCGAATTTCCACAGGCCCACGATCGCGGCGCCATCGCCGCTGTCGCTGACCCGGAGGATCGAGTCCGCGAGCGTGCCGCCCGGATGGTAGACGGCCGGCACGCGGGCCACGGAATCCCCGCGCGCCGCGGTCCACTGCGCGTCCGCGCATCCGGCGCGCGCGGTACCGGCCACCGCCAGCGCGGCCAGGCCCGCGACCTGCACCAGCAGACGCACACGCCGGACGAAAGGTGTTGCGATTATGTCCATGATTCCCCCTTCCCTATCGTGAATGCCAGGGCGGCGCCCCGACCGTGGCTACACCTTAGTCGGCAGCGACTGGGCGGGAATGGTGCAGATGTGATGGTTTGGTGAGGGTGGCGCTCGGCCCGCGAGGACCGCGACAACCTGGCTGCCGCGCCCGTAGCGCGACGCGACGGGCGCTAGCCGGCGATGTCCGGCTGGCTGATGCGCAGGTCGTCCAGGACCGACTGGAAGGAGAGCCAGCCGAACAAGGGTGTGCCCAGGGTGGACGCTATCCAGCGCGCCTCCTCCGGCGCGTAGGTCGCGGGCCGGCCGGCCGCCTCCGCTCCTAATTGTGCTACGCAACACTCGTTCATCTGCATGAACCACCACGCAGCCTCGTCGATCGTCTGCCCGGTCGTGAAGATGCCGTGGTTGACGTGGATTGCGACGCGCTGCGAGCCGAATGCCGCGGCGAAGCGGGTTGCGCTGTCGGCATCGCGAACCAGGCGTGGCTCCCGGATCAGCGCCTGCCGTTCGTAGAACACACAGGCGTCCTGCGTGATGGGATCGAGCACCCGGCCCAGTGCGGACCAGGTCGACGCGGCCCGGGCGTGCGCGTGGCACATGGCGGCGACGTCGGGCCGCGCACGGTGAACGGCGGCGTGCAGCAGCAGGCCCGCGGGGTTGACCGGCCCCTTGCCGGCCAGGATCGCGCCGTCGTGATTCACCTGCACGAGGTCGGCGACCTGAACCTGCCGCATCGGGACGCCGATCGGGTTGACCCAGAGGCGGTCGGCGAATTCCGGGTCGCGAACCGTCAGGTGACCCAGCAGCCCCTCCGAATACCCGCGCGCGCCGAACACGCGGCAGGCCGCCGCGAGGCGTGCCAGTGCGTGGGCGCGCTCGGCCTCCCTGGATTCGAAGGTCGGTGGCCTGCGGGTCTCGAAGGGCCGCGCGGTGATTTCCATCAGTGCCAACTCCTCGGACCGGCTCGCGCGCCGGGCAACATCGGCCCCGCGCTTCCCGTGGCCGACGGGTGCGCGCCGCGCTTGGCGCGGACCGCCTCTCTGCGATGCGGGGCTCGACCGACGCAGTATCCCACGGCGGCGCCGTGGCCCAGCAAGCCCGCCAAGGCTGCCGCACGCCCACGACCTTACCTGGGACCTCACGGAGGTGCGCGCGCCGGTCGACTCGCGCTAGGCTGCGTCGCGTCGGCGCCGCCGCTGCGACGCCTGGGGATGCACGGAGGCAAGGAATGATCGGCAAGCACGCACGCATCACGGGTCTGTCGGGGAACGAGATCTTCTTCCTCGAGCGGATGGGATACCGACCGGGGCAGCTGTGCGTGGGCAACAGCGTGGTCGCGCTCGGCGTCGCCCGGGGCATCGGCGCCGGGCTGTCCACGCTGGGCGGCGGCGAGATCGAGGAAGTGACGCGGCTGGTCCACGACGGCCGCACGCGCGCCTACGACCGCATGATGGAGGAGGCCCGCGGCTACGGCGGCGCCGGACTGACCGGCGTTTCCTTCGACCTCGTCAACCACGGCGGCAATCTCGAGTTCATCACGATCGGCTCGACGATCCACCGCAAGGCCGTCGCCGCCGGAGACGCGGGATCGGACGCAGTCCAGTTCTCGACCTCCGCCGACGTCGCGAAGCTCTACTGCCAGGTCGACGCCGGATTCCGCCCCATGCGCTTTGTGTTCGGCAACGTGGCCTACTCGATCGGTGTCGGGGGCACCATCCGGGGCGGGCTGCGCAGCCTCGCGCGTGGCGAGGTGCCGCAGTACACCGAGATCTTCGACCACACGCGCCACCTGGCACTGAGCCGAATCATGGACGAGGCGAAGCGCTGCGGCGCCAACGCCGTGGTCGGCATCGAGACCACGATCACCCCGCTGCTCGGCGCGCAGGAGATGATGATGGTCGGCACGGCCTCGCACCATCCGTTGATCGATGCATTCGACCTCAAGCCCGTGACCAGCGACATGACCAACGAGGAACTCTGGAACATGGCGAACGTCGGCTTCCTGCCGATCCGCCTGGTCATGGGAGTGTCCGTCTATTCGCTGGGGCTCAAGGGCGGGATCTTCTCGGCGCTGCAGTCACTGGGCGGTGGCGAAGTGCAGGGACTGACCGAAATTCTGTACGAGGCGCGCGAGCGCGCACTGGCGCGCATCGAGGACGACGCCGAGCGCTGCGGCGCCGACGAGGTCGTCGGCGTCAAGACGAACATCTACGACCTCGGCGGCGGGCTCATCGAGTTCATGGCGATCGGTACCGCCGTCAAGCGCGTGGAGGGCGCGCGCACCCAGAGCGCGGCGCTGCCGCCGCAGGCGGTGCTCCAGGATCGCGAGACCTTTGTCGACGCATCCGATTCGCGCGGCGCGACCGTCAACATCGCGAGTTCGAGCGCGGCGTCCGCGCGTCGGACGCAAGGCGGGCCGCTCGCTATCATCGTCTTCATCCTGGTGATGGCGTTCTACCTGTTCCGGATCTTCGGGCATCACTGAGCACCGATGTCGAAGCTCCGGGGTCTGCTGTGGGCCGGGATGGTGGCCGGGCTCGGCGTCGCCGCGGCCGCCGGGCTGCCGCGCCTCGCCCGGCACGTGCCATGGGGCGTCGAGCGCTGGCTCGGGACGTTCGGAGCGTCGGGTGCGGAGGCGGGCGTGTGCAGCGCCTCCGCGCCAGCGACGGCGTCGCTGCAGCGCGTGCTACGCCGTCTCTACCCGCTCGCCACCGATGACCGCAACGTCGACATCGATGTCCAAGTGATCCGGGGCGACACCGTCAACGCCTACGCGACTCTCGGCGGCCATATCTTCGTGTTCGACGGCCTGCTCCAGGAAGCGCGCACGCCCGAGGAACTGGCCGGCGTGCTGGCCCACGAGATCGAGCATGTGCGCCAGCGCCACATCGTGCAGGGTGCGGTCGTGGCGCTCGCAACCTGGGGCGGGCTGCGGGCAGTATTCGGCGGCAGCGGCAACGGAGTCGCACGCACGCTGCTGTCGCTCAGCTTCAGCCGCGAGCAGGAGGCCGAGGCCGACGAGCAGGGACTGCAGCGTCTGCGCGCGGCGCAGGTCGACGCGGCAGGATTCGCGCACTTCTTCGAGCGTGGCGCGCAGTCCGCCGCACTGCCGGCCCTGCTGTCCAGCCATCCCTCCGATCCGCAGCGTGCCGAACGTGCCGCACACTTCCGCGGCTATCCGACCCGGCCGGTCCTGGCACCGGAGGAATGGGCGGCCCTGCGCGGAATCTGCGGGTCGGACCACGCGCGGCGGTGAGCGGCGGTCGACCGGCGATGCGGGTGCGGCACGATGACCAGGCACTCGCACCGTCCGCATGCGATGCTGCACCAGCACCTGGTCGAGCCATCGAGCGTGCCGTCGGGTGCTGCCAGGATCCGCCTGAGCCGCATCGCCACCGGCGCTCAGACCCGGTCCCCGGAGGCAAACCGTCGCCCTCGGGCGGCGGCGGCTGAAGCCCGCCATAGCGAAGGAATCGCCCTTGCCGAAATGAGCCTCGCGTGCGTGCCGCTTCGCCCCGGCTCGGGCTATCCACCGGTATGCGACGCCCCTCCGCTCGGAGGGCGAGGCGAAGGCTCGGGGACGGGGGTCGGCATCAGGATTTCGGAGGCATTCTGATGGCGCCCACCGGGGCAGCGGGTCGAACCAACGTCACTGGCACAACCACGATGATGAGCTCGTCCATACCCTCGAGGGGGAGCCCCTGCTGGTCGAGGATGAGGGCGAGATGCTGCTGAGGGCGGGTGACTGCGCGGCCTTTCCCGAGGCCTCCGGGCATGGTGCCCACCTGATCAACAGGTCGAACGCTGTCGCGGTCTCCGTCTAACTGGCGTCCCGCCACCCGGAGGACCAGACGACGCGCTCGGATATCGACATGAAAGGCTCAAATGTCGTCGGTCAATTCGTGCACAAGGACAGCAGCCGGTACACCGGAGTGTGGCTCGGCAGCGTGCGGGCTCATGCGCGGAGCGCAGCTGCCGGCGGCGCTCGCCGACCGCGCCGTTCGCTCGCGCAGGGAGTGGGCCGCCGTCGTGCGGTCAGCGTCGAGCGGCACGATTCAGCGCGACGGCGGCGCGAATCAGCGCCTTCAGCGCGCGCTCGTCGATCGTCTCTCCCTCGCGAAGGTCGATGGCCCGCCGGGTATTCCCGTCCAGGCTCGCATTGAAGAGCCGCGCGGGGTCCTTGAGAGCGGCCCCCTTGGCGAAGGTCATCTTCACGACGCTCTTGTACGTCTCGCCCGTGCAGATGATTCCTTCGTGGGACCAGACCGGAACACCCCGCCACTTCCACTCCTCCACGATGTCGGGATCGGCCTCGTGAATCAGCTGGCGCAGGCGGCCGAGCATGGCGCCGCGCCAGTCGCCGAGCTCCCGGATCCGCGCGTCGATCAGCGCCGACGGCGAACTGCCCTGCCCTGCATCACATTGCTTCTTCATGCCTGGGTGGCTCCCCGACCAACTCCGCCGGGACATTCCTGAGCATCGTGCCGGACGCAGCCGCCGGAATCGAGCTCAACGCGCGCTACGCCCGCCGGAGCGCTGCATCGAGATCCGCCCACAGGTCCTCCACGTGCTCGATGCCGACGCTGAGGCGCAGCAGTGACGGCGGCAGGTGGCCCTGACCCGGGATCTTGGCGCGACGTTCGATGGTCGACTCCACCGCCCCCAGACTCGTGGCGTGCTGGATCAAGCGGACGCCTGAGCACACGGCATCCGCCGCGGTCGCTCCGCGCCGCACGTCGAACGAGATGATGGCCCCATAGCCCTTCAGCTGTGCCCGCGCGACCGCGTGCGTCGGGTGATCGCGCAGTCCGGGATAACGCGTGCACGTGACCTCCGGATGCGCGCTCAGGCGCTGCGCCAGCTGCATGGCACTGGCCTGGGCGCGCTCGAGTCGCAACGCCATGGTGCGCGCGCCGCGTACGGCCAGGAACGACTCGAGCGCGCCGGGCGTCGCGCCGTGCAATTCGCGCGAGTGGCGCAGCGCCGCATGCACGTCGTCGCGCCGCACGGTGACCACGCCCGCGAGCAGGTCCGAGTGTCCGCCGATGTACTTGGTCGCGGACTGGAAGGAGATATCCGCTCCCAGGTCGAGCGGCCGCTGGTTCAGCGCGGTCGCGAAGGTGTTATCGACGGCGAGGAGCGCCGATGGCTTGCGCGCAGCCGAGCAGATCGCGCGCAGATCGGCCACGACCAGCAGCGGGTTCGATGGCGACTCCAGCCATAGCAGGTCGGCGTCGGCACAGGCCCGGATCCAGGCTTCGGTGTCGTCGACCGCCAGCCGGCGCACGCTCCACAGCCCCTTCTGCCGGCCGGATTCGGCGAGCCCGGCGACCCCCTGGTAGCAATCCTCGGGCAGCACGATCTGGGAACCCGCCCGCAGCTGGTCGAAGACCGCGGCCACACCCGCCATGCCGGAAGAGAATGCGGTCGCCCGACCCGCCTCCAACCGCCCAACGATGTCCTCGAGCGCCTCCCAAGTCGGCGTCCCGTCGTCGCGCGCATAGGCTCGGTCGGTACCCAGGATGAAGTTCGACGCCAGGACAGGCGGCCGGTTGAGCGGCGAACCCGGGCGCCGGTCGCGTCCCGCCGCCACCAGCAGCGACTCGACCGATGAAATCCCGTCCAGATGCGGGTCCGAGGATTGCGTCATGACTTCATCCATCGTATGTGCGATCGCAAGGCCGGCGGACGGCCGCGCCGCCACTGCTGGCACCCGCGAAGACGCCAGGCGGCAGCACGATCCGCCCAAGGTGAAAGCGCTGCGTGCGAACTGCGGCCCGGACGCGCGCCTACCTGCCCGGGCCAATCGTATGCTACCGCGATCGCACGCGCGGCGCTTCGCGTGCGCTGGAAGCCGGACCGAACGGCCGGACGGAGATGCGACACGGCAGCCGCCGCGGGGCATCGGCGAATACGCGCTGCACCGCATGCACGGGCCCGCAGCCGGGCGCCAGCGCTCATTCGCTGGCGTCGCCGACCTGCGGTAGCGCCGACAGGACCTCCTCCATCGACCGGAACTGCTCGGGCCGAACCAGCAGTTCACGGGCCATGGCAAGCGCGCCCGCCTCGCAGTCCGCGCGTCGATCCGGATCGGATATGGTCTCAAAATCGGCGACGTGAGCGAAGCCGACGATCCGGCGAATCATCTTGCACGCGGCGAAACCCAGCATGTCCGAGAACAGGCGGTTGACGTACGCTTCTCGGGCGGACGCCAGCGCCGCAGCGTCGCTTCCGGCCGCGAACAGCGATGCCGGGAACGCATCACCGGTCGCATTGGCGGCCCACAGCGCGAGGAAGCGCTCGCGAAACGTCGACCAGAAGACGCCCGCCTGTCCAAGGATCCACCGCCGATACGCGGTTCGGTCGTCCTCGGCCGTCGCATGGCCAGGCTGTGAGTACCAACTCAGGAGCAGGTTCCCGAAGAATGCGCCCAGGTCGAAGCCGATCGGCCCGTAGAAAGCAAATTCCGGGTCGATGACCCGGCTCTCGGCCTCGCTGACCATGACCGAGCCGGAATGCAGATCGCCGTGAACCAGCGCCTGGGCCTCGCACAGAAACTTCTCGCCCCAGCGCGCGGCGGCCGCCTTGAGCGGGCCGTCGCGCCGTAGCGCGGCGACCTGCGAATCGAGCCGCGGTGTCGTGTGCCGGTTGCGGTCACTCGCACGGTACGGGTCCGCGAACACGAGATCCACCGTGATGCGCACGAGTGGCTTGTTTCCCGCAAACAGTGCCAGCCCGTCGAACTTGCGCTCGAACGGCAATGCCAGGTCGGAGGTGAAGAAGGACGCGCGCGCGACGTACTCACCGATGTCGCGGCCCACCGTCGGGAAGTACCGCCCGCCGATGAGGCCGAGTCGCAGGATCACGTGGGGCGACAGCCGCTCCATGACCGTGCAGCAAAGCTCCCGCTGATAATGGTAGATGCGCGGGATCAGGCCGCCAACGTGCGGCGCGACTGCCTGGTAGTACGCGTTCTCGTAGAACGCGCGGTCGATCGACATCGGCCACGACGGGCCAGCGACTCGCACGTAGGGCAGCGCCTGCTTCACGCACACCGAGCCCGCAGGACCGGTGACGAAGAACACGAGATTGAGGTTGCCATCACCGACCTCCCTCACCCGCCATTCGGGCGGCCGGCCGCCGAGCAGCGGCCGTACCTCGTCCAGCGATGCCAGCAATTGCCGCAGCGAGTCGTGATCGAGTGGTCGGTAGGCCGAGCCACCGTTCGCCGCCGCGGTCATGGCTTGCCGCCCGGTCCCGGCTCGGGCATTGCGCCCGCGCATTGGAGCCCCGGGTCGACGGCGTCCTGGCGCCCGTAACTGCGGAACTTCTCGAGAACCCGCTCCATCTCGGCCTCGTCCAGAAGCTTCACGCCCCCGAGCGCGAGCGCCGCCCGATACTGCCGGGCCAGTGACTCGACCTCGACCGCGAGCCCAAGTGCGTGCCGCAGATCGACGCCGACGACAATCACGCCGTGATTGCCCAGCAGGCAGGCCTGGCGGCCCTCGAGGGCCTGCAGCGCAGCATCCGACAGCGCCTGAGTACCGAATGTCGCGTACGGCGCGCACCGAATATCGCTTCCGCCGGCCCGCGCCACCATGTAGTGAAACGCCGGGATCCCCCGGCCGGTGCATGCCAGCGCGGTCGCTTCCGGGGAGTGCGTGTGGACCACCGCGCCGACCTCAGGACGCGCCGCAAAGAGATCGCGATGCAACCGCCACTCGCTCGACGGCCGGAGCTTGCCGAACCATCGCCCGTCGAGGTTCACCAGGGGAACGTCCTCGGGGCGCAGCGCCTCATAGGGCGTACCGGTCGGGCTGACGTAGAAATGCTCGGGATCCCGGCGTACGCCGACATTGCCAGAGGTGCCGACGCCGAGGCCGCGCAGGCCAATCTCGCGGCACGTCGCCACGACGGCCGCCTGCAACGGGTAATCCGCGGCCGTGGATGATCGCGCGGTCATGAGCAGGCACGCCTCTCCGGGTACAGCCCGAGCAGTCCATCGCGACTGGCCGCGCCCGTGCCGCGCTCCGTGACGAGCGCCGTCACGAGGCGCGCCGGGGTGACGTCGAACGCGAGGTTCAGCGCCGTGCTGCCGTTAGGAACGATCTGGATCGTCGCCACTGCGCCATTCGACACGCGGCCGGTGACGTGCGTGACCTCGATAGGGCTGCGTTCCTCGATCGGGACGTCCGCGCTGTCGTCGATGCTCCAGTCGATCGTCGTGCCGGGAAAGGCCACGTAGAACGGAACGCCGTTGTCCGCCGCGGCGAGTGCCTTGAGATACGTTCCGACCTTGTTGCAGACGTCCCCGACCGCCGTGACCCGATCGCTGCCCACCAGTACCGCGTCGACTCGGCCATCCCGCATCAGCTGCCCGCCCAGGTTGTCCGCGATGACCGTGTGTGGAACGCCGTGCGCGCCCAGCTCGAACGCCGTGAGCGAGGCGCCCTGATTCCGGGGGCGTGTCTCGTCGACCCAGACATGCAGGTCCATGCCCGCATCGTGCGCGAGATAGATCGGCGAGAGGGCCGTGCCCCAGTCCACGCACGCGAGCCAGCCCGCATTGCAGTGCGTCAGAACGTTGACCCTGCGGCGGACCCGGCGGGCGATGTCCTCGATCAGCCGCATGCCATGGCGACCGATGGCGTGGCACTGCTCGACGTCCTCGTCGCAGATGGCCGCTGCCTCCTGCAATGCCAGCGCCGCTCTCTGCGCAGGCGGCACTGCCTCCAGCCTGCGGCGCATGCGACCCAGGGCCCATGCGAGGTTGACCGCGGTCGGACGCGTGGCTAGCAGCTCGGCGGCCGCCGCACCGATGGCCGCGTCCGACGGATCGACCCGCACTGCCAGCGCCAGCCCGTACGCCGCCGTCGCGCCGATCAGCGGCGCGCCCCGGACGACCATGGTCCTGATCGCCCGCGCTGCGTCCTCGACCGACGCCAGCTCGGCAACCGAGAATTCAAAGGGCAGCCGGGACTGATCGATGACGCAGACGCTTCCGCCGGGGCCGAGCCAGATAGTCCGGTAGTGCCGTCCAGAAACCTTCATGCTGCGCGGCGCCAAGACATGTCAGCGGAATGGTATACCTGCCCTCCGCGCAATGGCCATGTGGATAGCCCACAGGCGGTCAGCATGGGTTCCACCAAGTAGAGCGCGGCGCACCGGATGTTGGATGCCATGGTTGCCCGCCCATTGCGGACAATGCGCGCTGTGGCGTCCAGCCTCGAGATCCGCCACCGTTCCCGCAAACCGCGCGCGGTTTGCTTCGGAGGTCGCGCCGCGCACCGATGCGCGATTGCGCCCACTCCCCCAAGCTAGACGAGTGCGCCGCCCGTCGCAGACGGCCCTCCGCGCTGCCGGTCGCGCTCTCTCGACAGCCGGCACAGGCGTCAAGCGCTGCACGACGCTAATCCGGAGCGCATGAGTCCATCGGCAACGAGACCTGACTTCAGCGCCTGGCGGCGAGGCAGCCGACGCTGCGCGACAGATGTCGGCGCCGTCAGCCGCGGCCGCCTCGTGGGTCACCACGGACCCCGATTAGTGCTCCGCTCTGCCAGTCCAGCGGATCCGTCTGGATAGCGATGGGGAATCGAGACTGAAGATCCACGGCGCACGCGAGCGCCGGCATCGTAAGTTGACCGATCCAAATTGGCGGCACTAGCATCGCCATCACACCGTCGCTGCCGCAGAACGTGCTGACGCGACTCGCCGGCTGCGGACCGCCAACCAGCGGCGCGAAATACATAGAGGGGGATCCGAACGTGGTAGAAATCAAGATCCGTGCGCCACTCGCCGGCGCCGTACTCGCGCTAGGCCTGGCTGCCGTGCCAAGCGTCATGGCGGTCGCCGGCGCAGCCACGCCACTGCCGATCGACGACACGAAGCTGAATCCGTCGTCCGTGACCTTGGCCGGCGCCAGCGTGCTCCCGACGACCCGAACGATTCCGCATTGGTTTGGCACGACGGTCAATCCGAGCAACGGGGTAACCTACGGGTACAACATGGTCGGCGCGGACCCATACCATTGCTCCGGCAGCGCGTGCTCGGTGACGATCGAGGTCGATATCACGCCGCTGATCGTCAACGTTCAGGGAATGACGTTCGACGGCACCGTCGTCCTGCAGCCGACACTGGCGTCGCCCCTGTTCGCGACCAACGACTACGGGCAGACGCCCTACGCGACGCTGGCTTCGACGTCGACCGCGTTGTTGCCACAGGGCCCCGGCGGCGTTCTGTCGCAGGGCGACTCGGGGCTGCAATTGCAGCTGCAGGACGCCACGATGCGCGCGCAATTCAACCGTACCGGGAGCAGCGGCTACCACCTGATCCTGCACCCGAATGTGCACGCGCCCGTCACCATCAACGTACCCGTCAACCAGGGTCTGCTGCTCGTAAGCGGCCGCGGGGTCGTGTTTGCGGACGTCGACATCGGCTGGTGGTCGTCACAAATCGCAAATCTCGAGACGCAGGCCGACCCGGCCCACCTCGCGCTCTATCTGTCCAATAACGTGCTGCTGTACACGAACAACGACTATGGCAACTGTTGTGTGATCGGCTATCACGGCACCAAGGCAACCGGCAACGGCGGCGGCAGCACGAATAGCGTCGGCAATGCCGCCGTTCAGACTTTTGCCTGGGGCTCGTGGGTACAGCCCGGATTGTTCTCGCGGCTGGGTCGGGATTGGGCGCTTCAGGACATCCACGCGCTCACGCACGAGATCGCCGAGTGGGCCGATGACCCATTCGCGAACAACACGGTCCAGCCCTGGTTGACGCCGACGGCGCCCCAATACGGTTGTTCGGGGCTGCTGGAGACGGGAGACCCGGTGGTCGCCATCGGCTTTGCCATGGGCGTCAACACGTTCCAGCAAGGCCCGAATCCAAACGGGTCACAGGCGGCCGACGGCTACTACCATCCGGAGGACGAGGTATTCCTGCCGTGGTTCATGCGGCTGGCGCCTAACGCCGTTGCGGAGCCGACACAGGACGCGTCTTCGAACCTCGGTCGCTATACGCTGATGGGCGACCTGAACCCCTATCCGGGATTCCGGTCGCCGGCCACGGGCTGCTGATCTGCGCCCGAAGTGAAGGCGCGGCGGGTCGATGCCGTCGGCCCGCCGCCGCCTGATTGAGGGCCTGTAAAACGTACCTCGTCGTCGCACCGAGCAAGCCGTCGCGCGCCGGCACGATCCGCGCATGGGAGGGGGCGACGTGACCTGCACCCCCGCGGCGCCCGATTCTCGGCAATGCGTATCGGCGCATGGATAGCTCGTGGCTCACCATTCCCACGAGATCCCATGGCGCCGCCTCGTGGGCTCCATCGCGCTTGCGCGCCGCCCGGCACCAGGGCTTCGAGGGACGCTCCCATGCGTCGCTCAGGCTACGGCGCGCGTCGTTGCACTGGTTCTCGGTGGGTCACGGCAGTCGCGACGCGTGGCGACGCGATCCCGTGGCCGATCAGAAGGCCTCGCGCCCAGCACAAGTCGTACGGGCGCGTCGGCCGCCGCCTCATCGCGGCTACTGACATCGCATCGACGGTCGCGCACCGGACGTCCGAGCACCCGATGCAGCGCTGGCGAGCGGATTCAGTGCTTCACGTGCACCGACGCCTCGGGAACGGCGTGGGCTGCCAGCGTGCCGATGCAGCGGCGTCCCTTGACTGCGTACCAGAGCAGGCCAGCGCCCAGGATCACCGCGATGTACACGAACGCGCCCCAGGTGTTGTACCAGGGGAGCCCATAGACGGACTCGCGCGGCCAGGCGAGGTTCAACGCCATGCCGGCGCCCCACAGCACCGCAACGGCGTTGACCAGCATGCCCCAGCGCCCCATCGTGAAGAATCCGCCGGCCTGCAGGTCTGGCGGCGGCCATTGCCCCTGCAGGCGCTTCCACAGCAAGGGTGCGGTCACCATCAGGTACGCCAGGTAGATCATGATGACCGCGATCGACGTCAGCACGGTGAAGATCTTCGGCTGGCCGATGTTGACGGCGAGGATGAGTGCCGCGACCACGCCGACGACGACTGCGGGCAGGATCGGGGTCTGGGTGTTCGGATCCACGTGGGCGAGGCGCTCGCCGAACGGCAACGCATTGTCTCGCGCCATCGCAAATGACAGGCGGATGGCGGCCGTGTGCACAGCCAGCGCGCAGACGCAGACCGCCACGACGATGCAGACGAGGAAGACCTTGCCGAGCGGGCCCCACATCACCTGCTCGACGATGTACTGCAGGCCACCATTGCTGCTGCCGATCATCGGGTCATTGAGGTTGGGAACCGCCATCACGGCGAACGCCAAGATCGCGCCGCCGATGACGAAGGAGGCCAGAATCGCACGAAGGATAGCGCGGGGAGCGGTGCGCCGGGGCTCGAGCGTCTCCTCGCCCAGCGAACTTGCGGTGTCAAAGCCGTACATGACGTATCCGGACGCGAGCGAGGCCACGAGAAAGGCGCCCAGATAGCCACCGCTCTCGCCCGCCCCGTAGCCACCAGTCGTAAAGAACACCGCCGGACCCCGCGTCGCATGCGACGCCAGAATGACCGCGATCAGGCAGGCCGCGATCAGCTCGATGAATACGCCCGCGCTATTGATCATCGCCATCAGCCGGACGCCGAGCGCGTTGATGACGGTGGTAAACAGGATCAGCACCGAGCCGAGCACCACGGCATTGGTCGCAAAGTCGTAGGGACCCTTGCCATCTCCGATCATCTGGAACCCGCTCCACAGGCGCGGCAGATTGAGCTGCAGCGCCAGCACGACGGCCGACAGGCTGACGATCGACGCCGTCAGCATCAGCCACCCGGAGCACCATCCAACCAACCGGCTGCCCAGGATCTTCGACCAGTTGTAGACGGATCCCGCGATCGGATACTTGGCCGCCAGCTCCATGAAACAGAGCGCTACCGCCAGCTGGCCGACCAGCACCAGCGGCCACGACCACAGGTACGCCGGCCCCGCGGTGCCGTAGCCGAAGTAGAAGAGCTGGAAGGTCCCGGTCAGGATCGAGATGTAGCTGACGCCGGCGGCAAAACTGCCGAACGCGCCGATGCTGCGATCCAGCGACTCCCGGTATCCGAAGTGCTCCATGCCGCTGTCGGCTCCATGGGCGCCACCGTCTTTGCGCATGCAACGATCCCCGCTCTAGAAGTTCGAAAGCTCGAGGCACCCAACAGTAGTCCGGCTCATTCCTCGATCAGGCGCAGGTCGCAGCACGCCAGCTGCCGGACGGGCAGTCCGGTCGCCCGCCTCGTGCGGCACCAGCCGCTTCGTACTGCGACCGCTTCGGCACCGTACCGCATCACTTAAGTGCTCCGGACGCGCTCTGCCGACGCACGCCCATTCCGGCCTGATGGCGCAGGCGCTTGCCAGCGACATCCCCGACCTCGGATCCCCGTCCCGACAGTATCCGGCGCCTCGCCCCCAGGATTCGTTCGAATAGTTCGTCAGCCACCTCGGGTCTGTTCGGCGCGGAGGCGATATCCCGCCCGGAAACCACCAAAATGTCCAGTCAGATCTGCCGGAGCCGCTCGGATTGCCGTGATCACTGCCATCGCTCCAACCCACACGCGGGTACGCCCCCGTGCCGGCGTACGCGCCCCGGGCTAATCGTCGAGACCGCCCAAGTCGAGGACCTCGGCGCTCGGGTCACAGGACCCCGCAATCGTAACTCACGGGCGCGAGACTCGGGCAGCACCCACCACAATGCCCCGGCTGCCTGAGCGCCGCGACGGCGCTACGACTGCCGGCCCCACTGCCCCTCGTCGATGGCCACTCGCCACACGAACGGCCACAGGCGCGTGGTGAAGCGTCAGTGACCGGCCAGATCCGGCTCGCGTATCGGAGTAAGGTGGACGGCGTCGCGAACCAGCGGACGAAATCAGGAACCTCGCTCATGATGGACGAACTTGCGGCCACTGATCAGTCAATCCACGCGGACGTGCAGGGTGCGCTGGACCGAAGCGAGGATCCGACGTGCAGGGCTTCATTCGACGGTGCGCGCCGATCCATGCTGCTGAGTGCCGGGACAGCCACTCTGGCTGCACTCGCACCATTTGTCGGCGTGCGGGCGTCACCGCCGGTGGCGACGTCAACGGATTCACCCCGCCGGCCACCGTCGGCCCATGCCGAAACGATTGCGCCACTGCCGGGCTTCGCCTACCGCCGCATCGCCACGAGCGGCGCGGTCATCAACGTCGCGACCCGGGGCGAGGGCCCGCCACTGTTGTTGCTGCACGGGTTTCCCGAGAACCATCGGATGTGGGCCCAGATTGCGCCGTCGCTCGCTCAGGAATTCTCCGTGATCTGCGCAGACCTGCGCGGCTACGGCGACAGCAGCAAGCCGGAAGGCGCTCCTGACCATTCGAACTACTCGAAGCGCGCCATGGCCACCGACATGGTGGAGGTGATGGCGGAGCTCGGCCACCGTGAGTTCCTGCTCGCCGGGCACGACCGTGGCGGGCGGGTCGCCTATCGCCTGGCCCTGGACCACCCGCAGCGAGTCAGACGCCTGGCGCTACTGGACATCGTCTCGACCAAGGCCGTGTACGAGCAGGTCAGCATGGCGCTCGCTACCGCGTACTACCACTGGTACTTCCTGATCCAGCCGCGCCCGCTACCGGAACGGCTCATCGGGAGCGATCCCGAGTTCTGGTTGCGCTCCATCTTCGGGAAGCTCGGAACGGATCCCGGGGTGATCGGCGATCCGGCTCTGAAGGAGTATCTGCGAACGTTCGCCACCCCGGAGGGCATCCACGCGGCGTGCGAGGACTATCGCGCCGGCGCCTCGGTCGATCTCGCCAACGATCGTGCGGACGTCGCCGCGGGGCGGAAGATCGCCTGCCCGACCTTGCTGCTGTGGGGTGCACGCGGTGTCGTCGGCGCGTTGTTCCAGCCGCTCGAGACCTGGCGAGACCTCGTGGTCCAGCCGACGGGCGAGGCCATCGACTGCGGGCATTTCATCCCGGAGGAGAAGCCTGATGACACGCTGCGTTCGCTGGCAACGTTCTTTCGGTCTTGAAGCGCTCCGAATCGGCGGGCGGTGACCACCGGACTGGAGGACGCTCAAGACCTACCTCTCTGGGCCCGAAGGCCACGTCACGATCGCGACAATTAGGCCGGCTTCGCGTGACAGCCTGCCGGGTTGGTCGACGTCGCTGGACCCGCGAGACGGCCGCGGCCACCTATACTCCGGCGGTGTTCGGCGGTACGCTGATTCGTAGCCTGCGGGCTTAACGCTGGCTCCCGATCGAAGCGACTGAACCGCCGGGCCGCCGGGAGGAAGCTCCATGATGTCGTTGAGGGTCGTGGTCGTTCTCGCGGCCTGGCTGCTGGCGGCACCGACGGCGAGGGCCGGTGGGTACGGCCACGTCGAATTCGCCAATTCCGGGGCACCCACCGCCCAGGCCGACTTTCTCGCCGGCCTCGCTCTGCTCCACGATTTTGAGTACGACACGGCTGCGGCTGCGTTCCGTCGCGCCGAGTTGGCGGATCCCGACTTCGCGATGGCGTACTGGGGGGAGGCAATGACCTTCAACCACGCGGTCTGGATGAAACAGGACCTACGATCCGCACGCGCCGCACTCCAGCGGCTGGCGCCGTCACCCGCGGCGCGCCGGGCAAAGGCGCGGACGGACCGCGAAAAGGCCTACCTCGATGCCGTCGAGGTACTGTACGGCGACGGCAGCAAGGAGGATCGCGATCTCCGGTACGAAGCCGTGATGGCGTCACTGCACGCCCGCTATCCCGACGATGTCGATGGGACCGCGTTCTATGCGCTCTCGATCCTGGGCACTGCACACACGGGGCGCGATGTCGCGACGTACATGCGCGCTGCCGCCCTGCTCGAGGATGCCTGGATCGCTCATCACGAACATCCCGGCTTACTGCATTATCTGATTCACTGTTACGACGATCCGGTGCACGCACCGCTGGGACTCCGGGCCGCACGCCTCTACGCGCGCATCGCGCCGGACGCGGGCCATGCCCAGCACATGACTTCGCATATCTTCCTCGCGCTCGGCATGTGGCAGGAGACCGTCGATGCCAACGTGGCCGGCATCGCCGCCTCCAACCGCGCCCGCGACGTCGCCGACAAGGGGCCGCTGTCCTGCGGCCACTATCCGAGCTGGCTTGAATACGCTTACCTGCAGCTCGGAAACGTGGCTTCCGCAAAGCGAACGCTGGCGTCCTGCCACGACGCCGTGGAAGCGGCGCGGCACGCAGAAAGCCCCGCGCGCTCCATGGATCCGGACGACAGTAATATGGGCTCGTTTGCCAGCATGCGGCTGCGCTACCTGCTCGAGACAGGCGAGTGGAGCGGAGATGTTGCCGATTGGCCTGTTCCGACAGAAGCCGGTCCCGGCGCGCGCCTCGACTTCGCATTGGCGCGAGCGCTCGGCGAAATCTCCCTTGGCCACGATGCGGCGGCACGCAACGCGCTCGTCGAGCTGGAATCAGCTGCACGCGCGGCCGTCGATCTAGAAACGGCACGCGGGGACTCGGACCCCACCCACCGCGTACGGCCAGACATTCTGCTGATGGAGGTGCGGGCACTGGCATCCGAACGCGCGAACGACCTGTCGGCGGCGGAGACACTCCTGCACAAGGCGGTCGCACTTGAAGCGACGCTGCCCGTCGCATTCGGTCCGCCGAAGATCGACCAGCCGACGCGCGAGTTACTCGGCGCGTTCCTATTGCGCCATGGCAGGCCGTCCGAGGCCAAGGTCGAGTTCGAGAAGGCACTGGCGACTGCGCCCGGGCGGCGGCTCGCAATACGCGGGCTTGCCGCGGCGACGACCGACCTGGAAAAGGGGCCGGCACATTGAGCGGCCCCACCCATCCTCTCAGATAGTGGAGTGCATCCCATGACCGGATCGCTGCCGATGGCGGTCAGCCGGATCACCGTGCCGATCCTGGCAGCCTTGCTCGCCTCTTGCGCGACGTCGAGATCCGCTTACGATCGGACGGCGGCCGCAGACACAATCAAGCACGAGGTCGCAGAGATCGTCGCGGGAATAAACGCCCACGACGTCGAGCGCGCGACGAAGTTTGACGCACCTGACATCGTTTCGATGGAAAGCATGCGCGCTCCGTCGGTAGGTCGCGCCGCCGAGCGTGAAGGCTTGTCCATGGCATTCAAGTATGCGCCGAGTTGGCATCTGCAACTCATAGACGAGACCGTGGAAGTTGCGGACGCCGGGGACATGGCCATCTATCGTTCCACCTACGACGAAACCGGCATTGATCACGACGTACCAATGATCCACAGGGCCAATTTCATTGCGGAGTTTAGGCGGCAGCCCGACAATTCCTGGACCGTTGCCTGGTCGGTTGTGTGTGCGCAGCAGCGTTCACACCCGAAATAGCTCGCGTCACCGTCTCGAACGCCCGTCACGACGTCCCTCTGGAGCAGGGATCGCTGTTCCTTGACGCGTCCGCCGGCTTTGCCGACGCGATCCGTCGTCGCGAATCCCAATTCCAAGCCACGGTCTAGAGCACGTTCTCTCCCTGTCATGCCTTGGGGAACGTGGCAGCGGTGATGAATCAGCGGCGTTGACGAACCTCGCGTCCATCCGGTCACCGATGGTGACCATTCGCGGGACCGGCCTGGTTGGTCTGGCGGGCGTTGCTGGCACCCCTTGCATGGAGTTCATGCGGGGACTGAGGGTCCGCCGCAGACGGATACGAGCCCTTCTATCTACGCCCGGCGAACGACCCGACGGAGCCGAGGCGGGCAAGCCGCAGACCGAGGTCATGGCAGCGACGTTGGCTGCGCATCGCTCGGCGCGCCTTGCCCTCTTCGGCAGCTGGCTACCCTGGCCGGCCGGAAATCCCGCCCCTATTCCGGCGGCCTGAGTGCCGTCCCCGCGGGCCGGGTCGGTCGCGGCGGCAGCGGCGTCAGTATTCAGTGCCTGGCAAGGAGTCGTAGAACCGCACGTCGAGCGGGCCAGCGACACCGCCCTGCTGCATCGCAGCCCTCAGCTCCGCGGAGGCTGCGAACGTCTGGAGTTCGGCGCGGGTCTCGGCCTGGTGGTACACGGTCACGAATTCCGGATCTTCGAGCGCCTGGTTCACCGCGGCCCCGAAGATCCCGTGCCGCCTGCGGAGCCCTTCCACGGCGTCGTACGCCTTCTTCCACGCAGCGAAGTCCTGTACGGCATGCGAGACGATCATGCCCGCCGCGGAGCGGTCGGCAACGTGCCCATCCTCGACGGGCTTGAGCCACTCGATCCGAGGCGGGCTGGTGACCCCGCCGTGCTGCATGGCCAGCCGCAGGTCGGCACTTTCAACAAATGCGGCGACCTTCGCCTGGTCGGTCGCGGGAAGGTAAACGGACACCTCGTCGTCATTACGGTTGATGTGGTCTCCAACAAAGGACGCCGCCCGGCGCGCACCCCGATGCGCGTCGAATGCGGCTTTCCAGACGTCGTAAGCGACAACGCGGTGCGTGACGAGAATGGCGAGGGGCGGAAGTGGGCGGCTCATGGGGACCTCCTGTAGGGTTCGCGTCCGGAGCGTCGCCGGTTCTCATCCGCGCGAACAGGCGTGCGGCGGCACAACGTGTGTGCAACTTTGCACGAGGTCAGGAAATGCCGGTCAACAGCTCCCGCTCAAGGCTTGCCAGCTCGAGCAGGAAGTCCCACACGACCCGATTGCGGACTATCCTGAGGCGGTCTGGGCGGGCGGCGAGCCACAAGTCGCCATTCGTGACCGGCGCCCCTAGGCGCTGCAGTCTGGCGTCACGGTCACCGTGCAGGCACGGCAAGCAGGCGATGCCGAGCCCGGCGGCCGCACCCGCGGCACAGGACGGTATGCTATTGCCGCGCAGGGCCACGATGGCCCCCTGGGCGTGCTCCATCAGCCAGCGCTGGCCGGGCGTGCCGCGCAGCGCCTCCTCGAAGTGGATGACCCGATGGCCTTCCCACTTCGCGGGCACCTCCGCGGACTTGCCGCCGAAGTATGACGGGCTCGCATACAGCGCCCACCCGATTCGGGATACATGGCGGACGACCAGATCGTCCCGCTCGGTCGACACGAGCCGTATGGCAATGTCGACCTCGTTCCGATTGAGGTCGAAAACCCGGTTCCCGGTCAGCAGTTCGATCTTGATCTCTGCGTGTTCGCTGTAGAACCTCGGCAGATGGGGGACGACGACTTGGACGAAGCCCTCCGAGGTGGTCAGACGTACCGTACCCGAGGGACGAGCGTCGGTGCCGGCGATCGCGGACTCGAGTTCGAGGATGGAGCGTTGCAGGGCGCGCCCGGTCGCGATCGCCGCCTCGCCAGAACTGGTGGGGCATTGGCCGTCGGGAGTGCGAATGAACAACCGGACGCCCAGGTCGCGCTCGAGGGCCGCAATCCGCCGGCTAACGGTGGTGTGTTCAACGCCCAGCGCGCGCGCTGCGGCGACCATCGACCCCTCGTCCGCGAGGGCCACCACGTACCGAAGATCGCCCCATTCCATGGGACGAGATTAGCAGGAAGCACCCCGACCGCGGACCTCGTGGGCCGTGAGCCCGGCCATCGGTGACGGCGCGCTGCATCCGATTCCCCGGTCGGGCCAATCGATGGCCCTGACCTGGGGTCAACTCGCTCCGAGGAGATGGATGGCGATGGATCGCCGCGCCTGGGACCCGCAGCTTGCCGATGGAAGCCACGCGGACGGTCCGGCTACGCCTTCTCCCGCTCCCATCACGCCGCAGATTTGGAGGAGGCCGGACTACCCCCATATTCGCAGAACCCGTCCGGATGCTTCGCCAGATATTGCTGATGATCGTACGCACCGATGCCGGAAATTCCACGGAACTCTCGCGTCTACTGCCGCCGGTGGCTCCTACCGGTCGACCTGCCATCGACGCCGACGTCAATCTTTCGATAGAGCAGCTCAAAGGGCGGTGCCGGGGATTCAACGACTTCCAGGCCGGTTGCGTGCGTGCGAAGCCACTCAGCTTCGTAGCACGACGATATCCCACTCGAAGAGTTGAGCGTCGGAATTGCCGGACGAGACCCTCTTGCACGTGACCAATTCCGGATCGCGATGCCTTGCTGACATCGTTGAACGCAGAAAGTCAGTGTCATTAAGGGCTTCGCCGGGGAAATACATCTGCGTCGCTAGACGATAATCGCCGGCCGTGAGGTCAAAGTGTATGTGGGGCGCGCGTTGTCCACCCGCCGGATCCGGATATGGCCCCGGCTTGATCGTTCGCACACGGTAGGAACCGTCCACAGAGGACGTGAGCAGCGCAACACCGACGAAGTTCGGATCCAGGGCAGCTGGATTCTTGTCGACTGGATTGCTGTACCGACCGGCGGCATTGGCTTGCCAAAGCTCAATCTTCACGTCCGGTATCGGCGCTCCGTTCACTCCCAACACCCGCCCAGAGATTTCGATGATCTGGCCGGCGGCTCGCCCGGCTCCGTTAGGGACGTGGGTGAGATCAAATTCATGTGCGGCAGGTACGCGCACAGGGTAGTAAGGGCCCAGGGTCTCCTGCGGAGTCGGACTAAGATGGCCAGCTTCTGCGACGGGCATCATGAGCACGCCCGCAAGTCCCTGGAGCGCTATCCTGCGAGAAATCGCCATAGGATCCTCCGAGAACTAACGCGGCATTACTGGCGGATGCTTGCACGTACGCTGAGGCAGCGTCAAAGGATGCCATCCAAAGCCAGTCGGTGTTCCCCTTAAGGCGGCTCGCAGCGCGCGGCGTATGTCCGCAGCCCTGGCCCGGAAGCTGCTGGCTTCCACCATGTTCAGTCTTCGCCACGGACTATCCTGTTACGCGGTGGCCGGCAGAATTCCGGTAGACGTCAGCGTCGATCATGCGGCGGATCCTTTCGCAGAAGTACGTGGGATCTCGAGTAAGGGCGCCGCTATCCATCGGATTTCCTGCCGGAACCCGCGGTGGGACTCTGCCTGCGCCTTCTCCCCCACCTGTAACTCTCCACTTTTGAATGGCACCTCGCACCCGCCAATCCCGCAGTACCCGTTCGGATCCTTCGCCAGATATTGCTGGTGGTAGCCCCGCCGGAGACTGGAATTTCCTCGAAATTCCCGCGGGGCACTCTCTCGGTAAGTCTCTTCCGGTCGACTTTCGGTCGACCTCAAAGTCAGTCCGGCGGTAGCCCGTCAGAACGCCCCTACGGTGGATGGCTCCGGGACCCGACTGGTTTCACGCCAAGCGATCGGGCGATCAAGTTACCGAGAGCGGCCGCTTTTAACGCTCTACATTTCTCTTAGGTCAGTCGTTAGTTGTGC